>JBHJNC010000122.1:0-7675 GCA_048497675.1 Gimesia maris | reverse complement strand
ACTAATCGCGAGATTATTCTGTATATGGTACCTGTATTTGGGTGCTTTATGGCCGCATCATTTCTGGGCTTTGGCGCAACGGGTCAATTCAAGATTACCTATCTGGCCACCGGTCCAACCGAAATCCGCATCTGGTTTATGGTGCTTAATACCGCCCTGATTGTGTTTGAAACCAAATGGATCGTGCCGCTGCTGCCGTGGATTCTCGGAATTGCATTAGTGATGATTTGTGTGATCACATTCCGCACCCAGAAATATCTCTGGAATCTGGATATGGAAAACAAGATGAAGCAGGACAATAAAAGTTAAATTGCCCTTCCGCACTCCTGACAGAATTTGGAGTCCTCCTCGTTTAATTTTTTGCAGTTCGGACATTTAATCATTACGATTTGCTGCGGCTGTGAAGCATTGTCCTGACTAAAATGCCTGCCGATCTGTTCGAGATTAATACCTGCTTCATCAAGCGTATCTTTCATCACGCCACCCTGCATCCGGCTCCACGGTTCGACATCTTTTCGTGCCTGTTCGGGGTCAAGAATCAATCCCGATCCCGCTTTGCCCCTGGCGGCAATCGTCCGCATAATCCCGCCGGCAAAAATGCAAACAAAGCCAATAAATGCCCCAATAAACGCGAACGGCACCATTTTAATATTGGATGGCACCCCAATACCGGAACTTCCCTGAACTATCACCAGTAGAATCGCTATAAACGGCAGCGCAAATAGACACCCTCCCAAAGTCATCACAACCAGTCCCGCATTGTAAAGCTTTTTACGATCTTCTGAAATATTCTGAGCCATATATTATCTCCTTTCAGCGGCACAACCCACTTTAGTCTACTGAAATCACTTAGGTTTACAAGAAAATTCCACAAATAGTATTTTTTGACCTGCACAAGCAATCCGGATATAATTAGCTGCTTTGACATTTTGGAAATATAGAAAAGACTAAATCAAATAACGTTTATAAGAGGATTTTATTTGCTGAAAGCACTCAGACAAATTATCCCAAATTACCTAAATGATACGACTTCGAGAAATTGCACTGCCTTTTGACCATAAGCCGGAGGAACTGGCTGAGGCCGTCGCACGCAAACTGGATCTGCCCCTGGCTGAACTGGGCGAAATGCGGATCGTTCGCAAATCTATCGACGCCCGCAAAAAAAATCACATACTTGCGGTATACATTGTCGACATCGAAACTGCAGACCAGGCAGGTGTACTGGCACGACTTATAGACAACCCGCATATCGGGCCGGCGCCCCAGATGGATTATAATTTCCCGGCCTATACCACAGCTGATAAAAAAAGCCCCATTGTTGTCGGCAGCGGCCCCTGCGGTTTGTTTGCTGCACTGCTGCTGGCTCAGGCAGGAGCAAAACCGATTCTCATCGAACGCGGCAAGCAGGTCAAATCGCGGATCCAGGATGTCAACACCTTCTGGCAGCGTGGGGTATTGGACCCCGCATCCAATGTCGCTTTTGGTGAAGGCGGTGCGGGAACGTTTTCCGATGGCAAGCTGACAACACAAATCAAAGACAAACATGGGCGCGTTCAAAAGATTCTAAGTGAGCTTGTCTCTGCCGGTGCGCCGGAAGAGATTTTGTATGAATCTCGTCCGCATATCGGCACAGATTATCTGGTTAAAGTCGTCAAAAACATCCGTGAAAAAATCATCGCTTTGGGCGGACAGGTGCGGTTTGAAACCCAGCTAACGGGACTCATAATACGCAACGGACAACTGGCCGGGGCGGTAGTCAACAACGGCGAAACCCTGGAAACCGGCACCCTTATCCTGGCCCTGGGTCATAGCGCCCGCGACACATTTGAAATGCTCCATACCCACGGGGTAGCCATGGAGCCCAAAGCTCTGTCAATCGGGGTACGTATTGAGCATCTGCAATCTTTGATCGATAAATCCCAATACGGCCGTTTCGCCGGACATCCCCAACTGGGAGCCGCCGACTACAAACTCGTTCATCACGGCCGCACCGGCCGGTCAGCGTACACCTTTTGTATGTGCCCGGGCGGCGAGGTCATTGCCGCATCAAGTGAACCGGGCGGCATCGTCACCAACGGCATGAGCCGCTATGCCCGAAAACAGCCCAACGCCAACAGCGCATTGCTGGTGGGAATTACACCGGAGGATTTCGGCAGCTCCGCCCCCCTGGCAGGTATAGCATTCCAGCGAACCTGGGAACAGCGGGCCTTTGTCGTTGGCGGCAGCAACTATTTTGCCCCGGCCCAGCGAGTCGGCGATTTTCTGGCGGACAAAACATCGGTTTCACTGGGAGCGGTTGCGGCCAGCTACACTCCGGGAGTTACCTTGTGCAATCTTGCAGACTGCCTGCCGGGATTTGTCGTCGAGACACTGCGTGAGGCAATTGCGGCGTTGGATAATCAGCTGCATGGGTTTGCGATGCCCGATGCGGTAATGACGGCGGTCGAGTCGCGCAGTTCATCCCCGCTGCGTATTCTGCGGGACGAAAGCTTCCAGAGTATTTCCATACGAGGACTATTCCCCGCCGGTGAAGGGGCTGGCTATGCCGGCGGCATCATCTCGGCGGCCGTTGACGGCATCAAAGCCGCCGAGGCGGTCTGTGCTTCAACGAGCTTAGATAAATAGCAAACACGTGATTTCGGGAAATGTTGATACACTTGCCAAACAGACATAATTTGGATATAATTGGAAGCACGTAGAAGTATAATAAATAAGGACTTTTTTAGAAAGGATTGCTGTATGAAACTGTTTAGCACATTGGTTTTATGTTTAGCATTGGCATTAAGCACAAACGCTTTTGCCAAAAAAGACAAAGGCAATGATAAGCCTGCCAAGTCGGACGCCCAAAAGACAGAAAAAGAAAACAAAGGCAAGAGTGAATCTGCCAAACAGGCCGGCCCCAATGCATCAGAAAAGGCCAAGGAACACGCTTCCGACAAGTCTGCTGTAGCCGATCCGAACAAGACCGGCGAAAAAGACAGAACCGCCGAGAAGAACAAGGAAAAGAAAGAGAAAAAAGAGAAGAAAGAAAAACCCAAGAAAGAAAAGAAAACCGAAAAGAACGAAGAACCCGCAGCGGATCCAAATCAGGGTTAATCACCAATCAACCCCATAAACAAGAAAGGCTGCCTCCAGACGAGGCAGCCTTTTTCATTCGCGTTATTTAATCCAGAATCTCATAGTGCGGCGTACCGAATTTGCGTAATTGCAAAAGCTGATTTCTGCCCAATACCACTTCAATTTCCACCAGCTCACCATTGTATTGCTCATCAATTTGATAGGCGTTGGCATGCAGAAAGCTGATCAATTTTCCTTCAGCGTGACTGACTTTTAGACGCAAACGAACTTTGCCGCCACGGACTTTTTCGGCGACCGCCCCGGCCAGCTTGTCTAAGTTCATTCTTGTTTTGGCCGAAATCGAAATCGCATCGTGGTGGATTGTCTGCAGCGTCTCAAACGTCTGCAGATTATGTATCGTGTCGGATTTATTAAGCAGTGTCATAACCGGCTTGTCGCCGCAGCCGATATCCTTCAAAACCTGCTCGACACTTTTAATCTGCTCAAAGACCTGCGGACTGGATGCATCGACCACATGCAGCAAAAGATCTGCACTCAGGGCTTCTTCCAGCGTCGCCTTGAACGAGGCGACCAGATGATGCGGCAAGTCGCTTACAAAGCCGACCGTATCGCTGAGCAGCACTTCAATGCCGTTATCAACCTGCCACTTTCGAGTGCGGGTATCGAGCGTGGCAAATAATTTGTCTTCGACATAGACGTGAGCCGAAGTCAGCGCGTTCATCAGCGTGCTTTTGCCGGCGTTGGTATAACCGACAATACAAATCGTATAAAAATCTCTGCGGCCATCGATTTCGCGAAGCTTCCGCAAGTCGATGGTTTTCAGTTCACGTTTCAGTTCGGTGATGCGTTTGCTGACGAGTCGACGGTCGATTTCAAGCTGCTTTTCGCCGGTACCGCGAGTGCCGATACCGCCAACCCCGCCGACACTGCCCCCGGCCGCGGTAACCGTATCCAAGTGCGACCACATCCGGGTCAGGCGGGGATACGTATATTCCAGCTGCGCCAATTCAACCTGCAGTTTGGCCTGTTTGGTCTGTGCTCGCGTCGCGAAAATATCCAGAATCAATTCGCTGCGGTCGAGAACTTTGGCCTTGACAATTTTTTCAAGCTCGCGGATTTGGCCGGGCGAAAGATCGTTATCGAAAATCACCACATCGGCATTGTGCATTTGTACTTTTTCGGCTACTTCCTGAGCCTTACCCGAGCCGATATAAGTCCCTGGATGGATACGATTAAGCCGCTGCTGGATGCGACCGGCCACCACTGCCCCGGCGGTCTCGGCCAGACACGTCAATTCAATTAATGGGTCTATTTTGTCTATATCTACTTGCCGTTCTCGGGTATAAGCACCGACCAGGATGGCCCGCTCTTTGAGAACCTGCAACTGCTCGCGAATTTTTTCCAAATGTCTTTAAAACCTCCACTAAGGTAACAATCATATTTTATCAGATTACAGGACGAATCTCAAGGAGATGATTTCTTTCAATAATAGATATAGATTTGCACATATTATGACTAAAACAAAAAACCGACAGAATTGAGTCCTGCCGGTTTTGATTGTAACACAAAATTTTGTAATTACTTAGGCAAAGCCGTTTCAGCTGCTTTCTGAGCATCCCCAGCAGCGCCTTCCGCGGTTTTCTGAGCATCTGCGGCAGCATCTTCAACTGCGGGTTTGGCTTCTTCGGCAGCCTTCTGAGCGTCTGCGGCAGCTTGTTCTGCAGCCGGCTGAGCCTGTTCAGCGGCCTTCTGGGCATCCTGCTGAACCTGGTCAAGGGCTGGGCCTGCCTGGGGTTCCTCTTTTTTGCATCCAACCACCGCCACTACTGCAACCAACACAATTAATCCAATCCGTGCCAACATTTTGATATTCTCCTGAATATTGTTTTCTGGAGCGGTTCTATCCAGATAACGCATCTGAACTGCCGCTATTTTTCAACCATTTTACCCTCAGTACGTCTTATTTGCGATAATATTTTTTATCAAATATACAGCATCTTTCAATCATCAACAGACACACATTTAATCCGTCGACTCAACATCTATTTGGAGTTGATTACCATCCGTTGGCTGCGGTTCAGTTTCATCATTATCTTTTATGTCAACAGATTCGTTAGGATCCTTAGATACCGCATTATCAACATTTAAGTTAACCACGCGCCCTTTGGTCATACGCTTGACCGATAACTTCAATTCCCCGCCGGCCTGGATGAGTTTTTCAAAATCATTGACATCCATAACAGGCGTGGTATTCACATGCGTGATGATTTCATACGGTCTTATGCCCGAAACACTGGCCTTGCTGCCTTGCTCCAGTTTTGACACGATGATACCCGGGTCTTCGGGAGTAAGCCTGAAATAACGGCGAACTTCATAGGTCAGGTTGCGCACAGTAAGCCCCAGCGGTTCTGATTTATATCGTTTGGCCGATCCATAGTGCGGCGGACTCTGAGTGACAACAAAATCCTTCATCAGCAGCTCGCCATTGCGGAATATCTCGGCCTTGAATTTGGTTCCAAATCCCAAATCAGAAACAGCGCGAATAAATGTGTTTTCTGCAGAAGGCCACGGGGTCGGCAACTGGCTGAAATACTCTTCCGGTATCTCGCCCAATTGCTCCCAGGGAAACATTTCCATCATATCACCAAAATCATCATCCAGAGATACTTCCAGCGGTCTGTTTTGATTCTCGATATACAGACGGATAAGTATGTCTCCCATCTGCAATCCTGCATCCGAAGCAGGCGACGGTTCATAAACATACGATATCATCGCACCCATTTCTCCATCCCGTGTCTGATCGGATACCTTGTTGATTCGAGCCAGTTCCGGATTTAAGGCCTGCAGCTCAATCCCCAGCCAAGCGATACGATTTTCTTCTTCTTCGGTCAATGGAATATTGCTGGCATCGATATGAGTTTGATACGCTTGCAGCACCGGCTGCAAATATTCACATGCAACCAATCTCGGCTGCCCCACACTCCAGCGGTCTTCTTCGGAAGCCACCTTTTTTCTGCGTGACAGTGGGATGGCAACCAGCCGACCGTCCAGGTCAAATAAAAATCGATTTTGAGCCATCACAGCCAAAGACGGCTCAATCTGACGCCGCCAGCCGAGCGTGAACGACGAAATACGGCTATGACCGAAATAGACGTCACGGTTTTCACCTTTGATTCGCAAGTCCGCATACAGCAGCATTTTCTGCTCGAAGGTCGTGATGGGTTCTGTCGCCATAACGACCGGGGCTTGGGTCAGGGGCTGATCCAATTCCGCAATCAGTCCCCCGTAATTCGACAGGGTTCCGACAAAATGAGCCTCGATTGGAAGCCTTTTTGAGGGGTAAATTAAAATACGTTCCAGGCGCGCAGTAACCTTGGGCTTCAATTCGGATAGAATCAAAATATGATTCGGATCAATCATCACCCCGGCGGTATGAATCTCCGTAGCCGAATCATTTTCTTCCTGTGAAGAATACCTGCGAAAATCCGGTTCGGTGTTATTGGGGCTTCTGAAGTTCATCTTTACCCGCAGCAGACCCCGTGCAACTTTAACCTCGAAATTCGCAAGCGTCTGCTCCATCTGTTGAGCAGACAACGCACGCCAGCTCAGCGGGGATTGCTGCCAGCTGTCATCCAGAGGCATTTTCTCGCCGAAGTTTATCCCCAGCGGAATTCCATTGGCATCTACAACCAAACACCCGGAAGGCCCCGAAAGAAACGTCCGTCCGTCTTCGCGAACAGTCAGCGTCTCACTCATCTTTTCCACATTCACAGTCCACAGCCCATTCTGCTCTGCGTAATGAATCGCATTGAACGGCCGCTTGTCGCTTTTGGCAAACTGAAGCGGCGTTACATTCGGCAGCGGCTTTTCGAGCTGATATATAACCGCCGGCTGATCAAGCGTATATACCACAGGTTTCGCGGCGACAAGCTGATCCTGATAGCGTATCATAATTTTCTCAACAAAGCGGGGGTGAATCATCGCATCCGCACTGATCACCTTATCTTCACTCAGGACAAAACCCGCCATTTCGAGCGGACGCTCATCCTGCACCAGACTGCTGCCGTCGCCAAGCGAATGAATCTCGCCGCAATTAGGACAGCGCTGGCCCCACCCCATCAGCTCCGGACGGTCGGCCTTATCATAACGCAGTGTATACTCGACCCGAACCAGAGAAGGCTGCCGCGCCTTAACTATCTCAGTGTTTGAAACAGCCGCGGCCTCCAGTCCCGACGCAATAACCATCCATATCCCGCACCACATCATTGCTTTTTTCATACTTTCTCCCGCATTCGATTCTTATTCTTTTTCATAATCCCGATAGAAATCCAGCACCGCCTGCTGCAGCAGCCCGTTCCGCAAAACAGTAAATACACAGCGGTTTTTACTGCTGATGGATTCCAGGGCAGCCTTATGAACTTTCCGGACATCATCCAGCGTCTTTATTTCCTGATCATCTATTTTCAAAATAATATCCTGCGTCCGCAGCGTTGAAGATGCGGCGTTACCCGGATATTTAATCCCATAAATAAAGACCCCTTCCTTGCGGTAATAATACAAATCCGGATTCTCAAACTGGTTGATGGTCTTGACGGTG
>JBHJNC010000121.1:0-3496 GCA_048497675.1 Gimesia maris | reverse complement strand
TGGATACCCGCCGGAATGCGGCGGCAAAGGTTTTTGATATCCATCCGGACCATACGAAAACCCCCCGCCCAAAACCCATTCCAACAATAATAGAAAACCTTTCTCTTTGGCCGGCCGAATTTTTTGTTCGATTTGCCCGAATGAACCTTCAGCATATCATTGCCCCCCTGACGAAAGAATATGAAATTGTGCTGATTAACGCCCCCTACCTTGACGGCCATCCTGACCGGAAGCTGATTGCTGCCTCAGCAAGTTATGGACTGATATTTTGCCATAAACCCCAACAGCTGGAGCGATTAACCAAGCTTCTTGAAGTCAGCGAATGCAAATTATTGACACCAAGACCCGCCAATCAATAACATATCTCGGCATTCTTGGAAAGATAGGCAAAATAGACAATATAGCCATATATTATTAACGCTAAAAAGGCTGTTTTGTCGATAAATGCAGTACAATGTCTGAATTTCTAAAACAATTTCAAGAAGCAGCGTTTGTTTTATCGCCAGGGGTCTTGGCCGGAGTCGGGTTTGCTCTTGTCTGGATGGGGCTGTGTTTATGGCTGGGCGGGCTGCGGTGGCTGAAAGTTCTGGCCGGGCTGCTCGGAGCCGGCTTAGGGTATGCCGCGGCGATGTACTTCGTCGGTCCGCAAACAATAGCTCTAATAGTCACAGCCGTCATTGTCGGACTGATTTGCATGACTTTGGATAAAATTACCGTCGTGATACTGGGGGCCGCAATCGCTGCACTGCTGGTCAATCTGATGCTTGCGATGCCGGCCTTGAAAGACGCCAAAACATGGAATGAAATCCCCCGGCCGCCTGCCGCCAAGAGTCCGAATATCGTCGAGAGCATCACAACGCTCGAAACATACGGCCAATACATGATTCAGAAAGGCCGTCAGGCCATCGAGGGGCTTGGCACTGTCGGTTATACTGCCGCACTGATATCGGGGCTGGTGATCCTTGGGATCGGCTTTGCGCTGCCGCGTGCGGTATGTGCCCTGGCCTGTGCGATTCTGGGTACTGCGGCGATTGCCGTCGGGCTTCTTCTTTTACTCTGGTATAAAGGCTCTAAGCCGATTGATTATGTTCTGGAACAACAAGCCATGCTTTGGATGATCGCTTTAATTATGATTTGTTTTGGAATGCTGGTGGAACTGGCATTGTGCCCGAAAAAATCAAAACCCAAAGCCGCTCATGAAAAATCCGCAGGAGATAAGAAATGATTTCGTTTATACTTGCAGCCGCAGCAAACAATTCCAACGCAGAATCATCGGGATTCAGTATGGATCGCACCTTTAGTTTTGTCTGGGAACAGATTAGTACCTTGTCCTGGTTCCAGGCGATCATCGGTATTTCGTTCGGTATGGTCTACCTGCTGTACGGATGGCGTATCTTCCGAATCCTGGTGGTGATTTGTTTTGCATTAATCGGACTGTTTCTGGGAATTATGGCCGGTCAGAAATTCGGCAGCGAATTGATGGGCGGAGTGATGGGAACGATAGGATTTGCAATCCTGGCGATGTGGCTGGTCAAGTGGTGCGTCTCGGTCCTGGGGGCGGCCGCAGGCGGAATTCTAACCGGCGGGCTATGGTACGCAGCCGGATTGCCTGAACAATACATCTGGGCCGGAGCGGTTATCGGCGTTGTTGCCGGCGGAATGATGTCATTTATTCTGCTGAAAATCTCAGTGATGCTCTTTACCAGTATGGGAGGGGCAGGAATCCTGGCGGTCAGCTTTCTTGCTCTGCTGTACCAGTATGAGACAAAAGTTGTCAGTCCCCCAACAAATAACATCCACGAACTGTTTTTCGATAAAGTGTGGTTTTTTCCAATGGCGATTATTATTCCGACCATTATTGGAATGATTGTTCAGAATTCACTGATTAAAAAATCCAGCGAGTGGGATTTTTAATTCAGACCAACCCAATCACTATTCAGGAGCCGGAAATACCAACCCGGCTCTTTTTTTGGCTTAATCCAGCCGAATGCCGCGTTGCTCAAGCCAGCTCTTCAGGTCCCCCATTTCGCTTTCGAAGATTTCCTTGTCGTAAATCTCCTCAAGCTGGATGACACGAGCGGCCAATTCGGGTTCCTGCTTGACCAGATCGCTGACCCGCTTTTCAAATTCATCACTCAAAGATCGCAGCCCTTCAAGCCCGATATGAATCCCCAAAAGACGCGAGACATATTTAACGGCCATCTCGATACAGGTCGGATTATACCCCTGCAGATAAACCGGAATTTCCGCGACAATCGAAACCATATCGATATTGCGGTACATCGCCCCGTTTAAAATACAATTGGCAAAACTGGCCGGTCCGGAATAGTTGCTGAACCGCACACCCAGTTCACTGAGCCAGTGCTTAAGGTTTTGATTGGATACCGAACAGCTCAGCCGCGGCTCTCGGGTATGCGGGACGATACCTGCAACGCTGCCGACAAAAATAATCCGCTGCACGTCACATTGCCGGCACATCTCGAAAATACAATCGCAAAATTCCCTCCAGCCCAGATTGGGTTCACGCGATTGAAACAGAATCAGATTGTTTTCGAGCGTATGGTAAAATACTGCCTCAGGCAGCTTATATTCCCGGATAATTCCTTCCTCGATTTGCACATGGGGGCGAAACATCCCCGCAGTTTCCATCGTGCCGGGCATATAGTAAAGAAAAAAACCATTCGGATCAATCCACCCGATCTGCTCGGCCTGCAGCGTTTGACGGAGGTAGTCTATCGTGCCGGTCGAAACATTACCGCCATCCATCCAGCCGGAAAGTCCGATGACCATCGAGGCATTCTTTATCGTCAGCGGTTTTGGAATGTGCAATTTTTGCGTATCCATGGTCAGTCCTTGTTAATCTGGGATGTCTTACAGCCCGACGCCCGCGATATCAGCTCCGCAATATGGACATTGATAATCCCGAACACGGTTGGCGATTATACAATAGCCCCTCCGTTCAATCAAAACTTTTCCGCAGGCATAACAGGGTGTCGATTCCGCCCAATTGCCGGGCAGATTGCCGACATATACATAGCGCAAACCAGCCTGTTTGCCGATGTCATAGGCCTTTTGGAGAGCCGGCGTTTCTGTTGCGGCTCGGTCCGTCATCTTGTATTGCGGATAGAACCGGCTGATATGCCAGGGGGTATTGACGCCGCATTCTTTGGCGATAAATTCTGCCAGCAATTTCAGTTCGTCAGGCGAGTCGTTTTTACCGGGTATCAGCAGGGTCGTAATCTCCATCCAGATATCGGTCTTTTGAGCAATATGGCGAATCGTCTCCAGCACAGGCTTAAGGTGTGCCTTGCACAGGTCGCGATAAAAATCTTCCGTAAAAGCCTTCAAATCTACATTGATCGCATCCAGCCAGGGCCTTGCGAATTCTATCGCGTCAATACTCATATACCCATTGCTGACAAAGACATTATACAGGCCCTGCTGTTTTGCAAGCGTCGCAGTTTCCGCGCAAAGCTCCATAAAGATCGTCGGCTCG
>JBHJNC010000120.1:0-4602 GCA_048497675.1 Gimesia maris | reverse complement strand
AAAATAACTCGGCACATCAGTCCTTCCGGCAATCGCCCGCCGGTCTTTCGGACACCCGCCCCGGCAGATATCCAAATACCGGCAAATCAGGCACGTATTATTCAGCTTGGATTTGGCATACGAAAACTCCCGCTTAATCGGGCTGGCCGCAAGCTGCTCAATTGGCGTTTCAAGGATATTGCCCAGCCGTGCGAAGTCCCCCACATAAAAATCGCAGCAGAACGCATCGCCATTGTGCTCGATGACAATATAATCATTACAATACCGCCCAAACGTACACTCCGTCGGAGGATTACCCAGACAATACGACAACAGACTGTCGAACAGCCGGATGCTCAGCCGGGTCGGCCCATACGCCAGCCACCGGTCAAAAATCCGGCACATAAAATCCCCGTATTCTTCGGGCGTGATGCTGTACTCGCTCGGCCGGCCGGTAGCCGGGTCTTTTTCGATGCACTGGATAAACTGCAAAAACCGTATCCCCATCCCCGTAAAGAAATCAAACAATATATCCGGATGCTTGACGTTTTTATCATTCAGCAGCGTCAGAATATTGAACTCCACCCCCGCCTTGCGGCAGGTGTCAATCCCCGCCATCACCCTTTCCCACGTCCCCTTGCCCGCGTGGTCCAGCCGATAGATATCGTGCAGTTCCTTCGGCCCATCCAGGCTGATGCCCACCAGAAACTTATACTCGGCCAAAAACCGGCACCAGTCCTCATCCAGCGTAACTCCGTTGGTCTGCAGGGCATTGGATACCGACTGCCCATTCGCCCCATACCGCTTTTGCAGCTCGACCACCCGCTTGAAGAAATCCAGTCCCATCAGCGTCGGCTCGCCCCCCTGCCAGGCAAAACTGCCCACCGGAAACCGCAGACTCATATAGCTTTTGACCAGACATTCCAGCACCTGCTCGCTCATCCGGTGCGCACCAGTCCCGAACAGACAGGTCTTGCCCGCATAAAAACAATACCGGCACGCCAGATTGCAGTCCGGCCCGGTCGGCTTAATCAGCAGTGTAAAAGGTCTTGCCATACCCCGATTATAACAGGCCCCGCCCGCACTGACCAACAGCAATTACTCCGCTGAATGAAAACTTCCTGTCTACTTATTACGCGCGATAGACAATCACGCCCCCATTATCAGCCCTGAAAACGCAGTATCCTGCCAAGGGCACATTTTTTGCATACATTACAGCAGGAACGGGCTATGCCCGCACCTGAATTTTGGACATAACAGAACTTTTTGGTACAAATTATGCTGAAAAAACGTCTTCTTATTATTGGTTCGCTGCTGGCTCTGAGTATCATCGGCCAGGTCGTCTTACGGCCCTGCCTCGGCGAAGACAAGGCCCTCAGCTCGGCCTGCCCCGCCGAACCCAACAGTACCACCCCTGCTCAAAGCGAATGGAACCTGATGAAGGATTCCGGCCCCAGAAGCTTTGCCCCCAGCGACGGCTTTGTCGGCAAATTCATCACCATGATTGCCGTTGTTGCCGTCATTGGCCTGGCCGGCTGGGTCTGTGTCAAGAAAATGAACGCCCCCTGGACCGCCGGCAAGAACCGCCACCTGACGCTGATTGAAACGATGTCGCTGGGTCCCCGCCGGGCGGTTTATCTTATCCAGGCCGACGGCAAAAAACTCCTGATTGGCGGCGGCCCCGAAGGACTTCGCCTGATCTCCGACCTGGGCCAATCTGCCGCAGCGACAATGCCGGAGGGTAATCAATAATGCATCGCTCTCTGACAGTCGCCTTATGTGCCGTCTTGTGGCTTAGCGCACCACTGTTTGCCGAAGAATCAGCAATCGCCGACCCCAACACGCCCTCCATCGGCACCATGCCCCGAATTCCCGACATCGTCGAGATGATCAACAAAGCTACCACCGACAACCAGCAAAAGCCTGCCGAGTGGAGCACCCCGGTCAAGCTGGCGGTCATTTTCACATTGCTTGCACTGATTCCAAGCCTGATGGCGATGATGACCTCTTTTACGCGTATCGTGATTGTGCTGGGATTTGTCCGCAGAGCTCTGGGCACCCAGAACATCCCGCCGAATACGGTCATCATTGGCCTGGCCCTCTTTCTAACGCTGTTTACGATGGCCCCGACGCTGACTAAAATCAATGACCAGGCCATTCAGCCTTATCTGAAAAACCAGATGGACTTCGAAACGACCTCTAAAACCAGCTCGACAATCATCAAGGAATTTATGCTGCGTCAGACCCGCAAGTCCGACCTGACGCTGTTTGTCAATATGGCCAAGATTGCCCCGCCGTCCAATCCTTCGGATCTGGATTTGCATATTGTCACCCCCGCGTTTGTCATCAGCGAATTCCGCACGTCCTTTGAAATCGGCTGCCTGCTGTTTATTCCGTTCCTGCTGCTGGACCTGGTCATTGCCAGTATTCTGCTCAGCGCCGGGATGATGATGCTGCCGCCGGCGATGATTTCGCTGCCGCTCAAACTGATTCTCTTTATTCTTGTCGACGGCTGGGTAATCCTGGCGCAGGGCCTTAGTTTAAGTTTTCGATAACGGATTGAAAGGTCGATACCTATGACGATAGACACGATTCTTTATCTTGCCCGCCACACGATGGAAACGGCGCTGCTGGTTTCAGCCCCGATACTGCTTGCCTGTATGGGTGCCGGCATCCTGATTTCCCTGTTTCAGGCCGTCACCTCCATCCGCGATATGACCTTGACCATGGCGCCCAAGCTGATCGCCGCCGGCATCGCGACCCTGCTGTTCGGCAACTGGATGCTCCAGATGCTGATCCGCTTTACAACCGAAATTTTCAACCAGATTCAGACCTACGGACAATGACCGATTTCCTGACCCATATTCTGCTTGGCTTTATGCTGGTCTTGACGCGCGTCGGGGCGTTTTTTGTCGCCTCGCCGGTCTTTAGCTGGACATCCATCCCTCCGCAATCCAAAACCGCCATCGCCATACTGCTGGCGATTTTCTTTTCGTCCATCACCTCCTACACCCCGCCAACCGCCTCGCCCGACGTCCTGCAGATTATTATCTGGACCGGCGCCGAAGCGGTATATGGAATCGCCTTAGGCCTGGTCGCCTACGCCTTGTTTAATGTCATCCGCAACGTCGCACGCATCGGCGAGCAGGAGATGGGCATGGACATCGCCAGTGAACTGGACCCGCTGACCGAAGAACAGGAAAACGTCCTGGCGATTCTGGTTGAGATGATTTTCGTCCTGCTGTTGTTTGCCACCGGCGGCCATCATATCCTGCTGAAAATTCTGGCACGCAGCTACGACCGCTTCGCCATCGGCCAAATCCCTTCGATCGCTATGCTCACCGAAAGCATCCTTCAGTCCGGCTCGGCGATGCTGATGCTCTCGCTGCAGATGGCCACTCCCATTCTGGCGGTGTTCCTGCTGATTATGGTTGTCATGGCCATTCTGGCCAAAATCGCCCCGGAATCGGATATTCTGTTTCTGAGTATGCCGATTCGTGTCGGCATTGGTATCTTTATTTTTGGGCTGCTGGCCCCTTATCTGGTCAACTACCTTCAGACCTTTGTTCAGTGGCTCGATAAGCTGCTGGTCGTATAAGCGAATGTTAATGAAAAACAAAAATACAAACCCCTATTCACTAATCACTAATCACTAACCATGGCCGATCCCAGTAAAACACATGCCCCGACAGCGCGACGGCTTGAAAAAGCCCGCGAAGAAGGGCAGATTCCGCAAAGTATGGAAATGACCTCGGCAATTACGCTGGCGGTTCTGACCTTAACTACTGCGCTGCTGGCCCCGTGGTTTATCTCCTGGATGAGAAAAGAAATCATCCTGGGCCTAAGCTGCCGGGCTGAATTGCTCGACAACAGCCAGGTCTTTACCGCATATCTGAATAGTAAAATTCTCGGGGCGCTGCTGATTTCCTCGCCGTTCTTTCTGGCCCTGGCAATCTTCGGCATCGCCGGACACATTATGATCAGCGGCTGGAACTTTACCCCCAAGACGCTGGCCTGGAAGATGGACGAATTGAATCCCGTGGCCACCATCAAAAAATTCTTCTCACCCGAATCCCTTATCAAGCTCCTGCTGTCGGTGGCCAAGCTCATTTTCATTACGGCAATCGTCTATTTCTACATCCGCAAAAAAATTGATTTTCTCGCCACCCTGCAATGGGTCAGCGTCGAACAGGTCCTGCCTGCCATCGGCGGAGTTGTTCTCGGAGCGGTAATCCGCATTTGCCTGGGGCTGCTGGTCATCGGTGCAATCGACTGGTTCTATCACAAGTGGAAATACATCGAAAACCTCAAGATGACCCGCCAGGAAGTCAAAGAAGAAAACCGCGACACCGAAGGCGCCCCGGAAGTCAAAGCCCGTCTGCGCCGCAAACAATACGAAGTCGGTATGCGGCGGATGCTCAAAAAAGTCCCGCAGGCCAGCGTCGTTCTGGTCAACCCCACCCACGTAGCGGTAGCGTTATATTACCAATCCGGCCAGACCGCCTCACCGGTCGTCGTCGCCAAAGGCGCAGACCAGATGTGCGAAAAAATCAAGGAAATCGCCCGTTCTTACGGCGTACCCATCATCCGCAGACCCGCCCTGGCACGTGAAATCTACGGCAC
>JBHJNC010000119.1:0-2674 GCA_048497675.1 Gimesia maris | reverse complement strand
ATCGAGCCAATCTGGTTGATTCTGTGCGGGATGCCTTTTGTATTGAGAATTTGACCGATGTTTTCGCATAAGTATGTGGTCTTCGATTCCAGGTTGCGGTATGGATTCAACGTTTTAAGTTGAGTTAACGTTGTGATGCCGGCCGCTACACAAACGGGATTTCCTGACAGGGTACCGGCCTGATAAATGCTTCCTTCCGGAGATAGTTTATTCATAATCGCGGCCTTGCCTCCAACAGCGCCGATGGGAAAGCCTCCTCCGATGATTTTTCCTAAGGTTGTCAAGTCGGGTTTAATTTTGTAGAGGGTTTGGGCGCCGCCGTATGCCAGACGGAATCCGGAAATCACTTCATCGAATATTAACAGGCTCTGATTTTTTGTGCATAAACTCCGCAGCTGCTTAAGAAAGTTCGGTTTGGGCAGGACGGTTCCCATATTACCGGCGACCGGTTCGACAATGACCGCCGCGATTCGATTTTGATATTTCTTGAAGAGGCTTTCGACGGCCTGAGAATCATTGTAAGGGGCCAGCAATGTATTTTTTGCAAAATCTTTGGGAACCCCCGGACTGGAAGGCGCCCCCAGCGTCATCAGGCCGGAACCGGCGCTGACCAGCATGTGGTCAACGTGTCCGTGGTAACAGCCGATAAATTTAATGATCATATCCCGCCCGGTCGCCCCTCGAGCAAGGCGGATGGCGGTCATAACCGCTTCTGTGCCGGAACTGACCAGCCGCACCTTATCAATCGAGTCAAAGGCCGCGACAATCATTTCCGCCAGCCGTGTTTCGAGGCTTGTCGGCACCCCATAGCTGGTTCCTTTGGCCATCGTTTTTCGGACTTCAGCAAGAACGTCTCGATTGGCGTGCCCCAGAATCATAGGACCCCAGGACAGACAGTAATCGATATAGCGATTGCCGTCTTCGTCATAGAGAAAAGCACCCTTGGCTCGGTCAATAAAGATCGGGCTGGCTCCAACGCTTTTAAAAGCCCGGACAGGGCTGTTTACGCCGCCCGGAATGACTTTTTGCGCTTTCTTGAAAGATTGTATGCTTTTGCGATTTTGCATAAAATAGGTCAGTATTTTTCAAAAAAAGATTCTCTTGCTTATCGAATTCGATATATTAACATTATTATCTATAGTGAGTTCAGGACATTCAGTCAACAAAAAAAGCGGTTCCTGGCCTGAACAGAACTGGATAATAGCATAATTGAAAGCGGAAACCAAGAGGTATTAGCCGGTGGACAATTTGGATCGTCAGATTATTACTGAGCTTCAGGAAAACTTTCCTTTGGCTTCAAATCCATATCAAGTCCTGGCAGACAAAATAGGAATCACTATTGATCAATTGTGGACTCGAGTGGTTGCTTTGGTTGAATCGGGGGTGATTCGGAGAATAGGCTTCAGCATTGATTCGCGGAAGATAGGCTATTCCAGCACGTTGACCGCGATTCGTGTGCCTCAGAACAGAATTCAAGAAGCCTGTGCAGTTATTTCGCGGTATCCTCAGATTACGCATAGCTATCTCAGGGAAGACCAGTTCAATATATGGTTTACTGTCATTGCTGAAAACAGGGATGCAATAAATAATATATTGGGTAAAATCAGAGATGAATTAGCATTATCTGAGTCAGATATGATGGATTTGCCGGTGATAAAACTTTTTAAGCTCGATGCCCGGTTCAAATAACTGCTTACTCCTTAAAAACAGCTCGTTCCGCGGCCTTTCCTTGCTGGAGGAGTTTTCTGGTCTTTTTGAATTTGCCGAAACTGCGTATCCGGGACAAGAATGATTAAATGTCTGAATTCAGATGGGGTATAAAATGAAATTAAAATCAGTCATAAAAGTAGTCATCGGTGTCATTGTTATCGGCGGCGGTATTGGATATTTTATGTACCAGGCGATGCAGTCGTCTTGGTCGTATTATTATTCGGTCGATGAGTTCGCCGGCGGCAGCGATGCGGTTAAGAACAGCTCATTGCGGTTGGCAGGAAAGGTCAAAGTCGGAACAGTATCAAAGGATATGAGCCTGATGCAGCTTTCTTTTGTGCTTGCGGGAAGTCAAAATGAAATCCCCGTATTGTACAAGGGGGTTGTGCCGGACAATTTCGCCGAAGGAATTGAAGTCGTCGTCGAGGGGCGTCTGGACCCATCCGGGACCTTCAATGCTCAGATGCTGATAACAAGATGCGAATCCAAGTATAAAGCGAAGGTAAACTAACAATGTCGGATTTGGGGCAATTTTCACTTATCCTTGCGTTATTTCTCAGCAGTTATGCGATTTTGGCTGATATCGCCGGCGGCTGGCGAGAGGACAATTGTCTGCTTAAAAGCGGCCGTAACGCTCTGTTGTGCTGTTTTTTATGCCTTTCGGTTGCGATGACGGCATTGTGGATTCCGCTGGTCCGGTGTGATTTCAGTATCCAGTATGTGGCCGAACATGTCTCTCGCGATTTGCCGCTGGCCTATCGCATCAGCGCCCTGTGGGCTGGAGCAGCGGGTTCTTTGCTGTTATGGCTTTGGCTGCAAACCGGGATGCTTTGCACAGCCTATCTGAGTACCAAGTCTGTAAATCGTATCTTTTGTGCCTATGCCCGGGTTATCTCAAATTTGGTTGCGGTATTCTTTCTTTTGGTTCTGGTATTGGACAAAAATCCCTTTGCCCTCTCGGAGG
>JBHJNC010000118.1:0-3269 GCA_048497675.1 Gimesia maris | reverse complement strand
CCCGCAGCCGCCGATTTCCATCCACGCCTGTCGGCCGTGCTTGTCGACCCAGAGAATATCCACCTCGCAGCTCGGCTCGGTGAACGGGAAAAAGCTCGGACGGAAACGGAACTGGGTATCGGGGCCGAAGAAGATATGGATGAACTGATTGATCGTCGTTTTCAAATCCACCATCGTAACGCCTTGGTCAACGACTAAGGCTTCGAGCTGATGGAACATGAACATATGCGTGGCGTCCACCGCATCGGGCCGATAGACACGTCCCGGAGCGACAACGCGAATCGGCGGCTTTTGCGACTCCATCGCGCGGACCTGAATGGTTGAGGTCTGACTGCGAAGCAGCATTGATTCGCCGACATAGAAATTATCCATCGGGTCGCGTGCCGGATGCTCGGCGGGAATATTTAACGCGATAAAATTATGCCACTCGTCCTCGACTTCGGGGCCGTAGGCAATCTGAAAACCCATACGGCCAAAAATGTCGAGCAATTCAGCAATCGTCTGGGTGAGAACGTGACTTCGGCCTCTTCCAACCGGCTCGCCCGGAAGCGTTACATCAATCATCGGGCCCTGCCGAACGCCGGCGTCGCCAAGGGATTGCTTTTTGGCCTCAAAGGCCGCGGTAACTTCGTTTTTGATTCGGTTGGCGACCTGACCGCCCTGCTTTTTCTGCTCCGGCGGCAGCGAACCAATCTGGCTGAGCATCGACGTAACCAGACCTTTGCGGCCCAGGTACTTGATACGATAATCTTCCAATTCCTGGGCGGTTTTGACCGTATCCAGCTCCCGCATCGCTTCGGCGGCTATCTGTTCAAACTGTTCGAGATTCACGTTTGCAGTCCCTAAAAATACAACAGCCTTCGGAGAAAAACTGCTTTCTCGCCGAAGGCGGTTGGTTGTTTTTATATTCAGTTTTGACTTACTTCAGACTCGCCTTGGCTTTTTCAACAATCTGAGCAAAGCCGGCCGGGTCGGCAATCGCGATTTCGCTAAGCATCTTGCGGTTCAGCTCAATGGCGGCTTTCTTAAGACCATTGATGAACTGGCTGTAGGAAATGTCGAGGGCGCGGCAGGCGGCATTCAGACGAATAATCCATGTTTCGCGGAACAAACGCTTCTTCTGGCGGCGGCCGACGCGGCTATAGACATTGGCGCGGACAACCGCTTCTTTGGCGAGGCGAATGGCATGATTCCTTGGCCCGTAAAAACCCTTTGCGGCCTTTAGAACTCTCTTTTTGGACTTATGACGTGCGTGTCCGTAACGTACTCTTGGCATAGCAGCTTTTCCTTTCTATCTTATTGATTATTTAATCCCGCTACGGCAAGCTGGAGCCGGGAAGCGAAGATTTATAGCTCCTTATGAGCTATGGTGTTAGACGTTTTAGCGATTACTGTCCAAGCAGCCGACGAGCGTACTTGGCCTTGACACCTTTAACCAGCGACGAGGTCTTGATGCCGCGGAGCTTGCGTGAGCTTTTATTGCTCAGCAGGTGACCGCCGTTGCTGCAGGTGCGTTTAACCTTACCGGTTCCGGTAACTTTCATCCGTTTGCTCAACCCTTTATGGGTTTTCATCTTAGGCATATAACTTATTCCTCTTTAAGAAGTTATGTATATAACTCGAGTTTTCAATTCAAGAAAGCGGAGTATTCTACCAGCTTTCCTCGAAAAGTCAATAAGAAAGTACTTTTAGGACCGCCAAAAAGACTTTTAGGCCTTGGGCGACTTGGCCGGCTGGGGTATATTCAGTCCGGACGGGTTCGCTGCGGCGGGCTTGGTCTGCTCTTTTTCGCTGCCTGCGCCGGCCTTTGTGGGCACCAGAATCAGTGTCATCCGCTTGCCCATCAAATCCGGATTCCGCTCGACCTTCGAACAGTGCTGCAGGGTCTGAATGATAAAATTCATCACCTCATAGCCATGATCAACATACATCATTTCACGGCCGCGGAACTGCATCGAGAACTGAACCTTGTCGCCGCGGGTCAAAAACTCTTCAGCATGTTTAATCTTGATATCCCGATCGTGATTGTCTATTTTTGGGCGAATACGCAGCTCTTTTAGTTCCATCACATGCTGCTTTTTCTGGCTCAGCTTGACTTTGCGCTTCTGCTGATACAGAAACTTGCCGTAGTCCATAATTCGGCACACTGGCGGCTGCGTATTGGGCGACACTTCCACCAAATCCAACCCCGCTTCACGGGCACGCTCCAGCGCGGTTTGAATCGAGACGACCCCCGCCTGCGCGTTGTTTTCGTCAATCAGCCGAATCGGGCTGATGCGAATTTTCTCATTAATGCGAAATCCGTCTGTACTGATAGCTGTTACCTTTCCTTTGAATGGTCATCATTTTCTATCGGCTGCTCACCACCGAACAGCCGATTACAATTCCAATGTTTCTGATTGGTTCGCGATTTTATCTTTCGCCGCCGCGATAAACGCATCTACCGGCAGCGTTACGGTATTCTGGCTTTGACGCATCCGGATATTCACGGCATTCTGTTCGGCCTCTTTGGGGCCGACAACCAGCATATACGGGACGCGGTCATTGTGCGCAACAGCAATCTTGGCTCCGATTTTATCATTGGAGTCATCGAGCGCTGCCCGCAGCCCGGCTTGCTTGAACTGCTCAACCAGCTTAGCCGCGTAATCGTTGGTCTTTTCGCTGATGGGCATGACCCGCATCTGTTCCGGAGCCAGCCACAACGGGAAATTGCCCGCATAATGCTCAATCAGGATGCCCAAAAACCGCTCCAGCGAGCCTAAGATCGCCCGGTGCAGCATCACGGGTGTTTTTTCCGTATTGTCTTTATCGGTATAAACCAGCCCAAACCGCATCGGCATCGAGAAATCCAGCTGAATCGTCCCAAGCTGCCACGACCGGCCAATACAGTCATTGATATGGAAGTCAATTTTAGGCCCGTAGAATGCCCCATCGCCTGCATTAATCTTATACGGGAGGCCTTTATGGTTTAATGCGCCGGCCAATGCGTTGGTGGCAATTTCCCAAATCTCATCGGAGCCGATATGCTTTTCCGGCTTGGTCGAAAGCTCGATATGGTAATCTTTAAACCCGAAGGCCTTATACAGTTCCTGAACCAGGTTGATAACGCCAATCACTTCACTTTCAATCTGTTCGGGCATACAGAATATATGGGCATCATCCTGCGTAAACTGCCGGACGCGGACCAGTCCGTGCATCTGCCCGCTGGCCTCATAACGGTGAACCAAGCCCAGTTCGGCAACCCGCATCGGAAACTCACGGTACGAATG
>JBHJNC010000117.1:0-4544 GCA_048497675.1 Gimesia maris | reverse complement strand
GCATTACCCGTCTTGAGGCGGAAATCACGCATATGGATGTCGACTATCAGGGCAACCTGAATTTGCTCAATGCCGCCAAAAAAGACAGTGTGAAAAAATTTGTCTTTATCTCTCCGGCCGGAACCGACCGAGGCTGCAAAGAAGTCCCTCTTTTTCAAGCCAAATATTTGTTTGAAGAAGCAATGAAAAACAGCGGCATCGAATGGCTGATTTTCCGCTCAGGGGGCTTCTACAAAGACTTGGCCGATTACGGCAAGTCCGGAGCAAAAGGCAAATCTTACGTCATCAACGGCGGAGTCAACCGATTTACCCCCATTGCAATTACTGATTTGGCCGAAATTATGGTTGAAGATACTCTCAATGAAAAGAACAAAGTCGTCGAGGTCGGCGGTCCGGAAGACTTAAGCTGGGTCGATGTCTGCCGCATCTGTTCGGAAGCCATGGGGCAAAAACTTAAAATTGTAAGCGTACCAGGCTGGGTGTGCAAAATTGTGCTTGCGGTATTAAAGCCTTTTTCGCACAAGTACTACGCCATGGGTAAACTTCTGCTATATACCTCAACTCATGACCTGTTAACACCCAAACGGGGCAAAACCAAATTTGCCGATTATGTCACCAAATACTACAATTGCACTTGCTGCGGATAGAGAGATTATATGGCGATACGAAATATAGTCAAAATCGATGAAAATAAATGCAACGGCTGCGGGCTTTGCGTGAAAGCCTGTGCCGAAGGCGCAATTCAGATGATTAACGGCAAGGCCAAATTAGTCAGTGATGTGTACTGCGACGGTCTTGGCGCATGTCTGGGACATTGTCCGCAGGATGCCATCACCGTTGAACAGCGCGAAGCCGCGGCATTTGATGAAAAGGCTACGCACGCGCATCTGGAGAAGCTCAAGGCCGCACCAAAGCCCGCCGCACCTAAAGCTGCCGGCGAGGGATTTGTCTGTCCGGGAATGCGGATGAAGAGCCTTGATAAGAAAGCCGCCCCCGCCGCAGCTTCGACCGTTTCTGCGGAATCACAACTGGGACAATGGCCGGTGCAGCTGAAGCTGGTTTCACCGATGGCGCCGTATTTTGCTGATTCTGACCTGCTGCTGACGGCGGACTGTGTGCCGTTTGCGATGGGCGATTTTCATCAGACACTCTTAAAAGATCACAGCATCGCCATACTTTGCCCGAAACTGGATGATTGCAGTCCGTATGTCGATAAACTGGCACAAATTATCCTGCACAATCAGATTCGAAGCCTGACGGTCGTCCATATGGAAGTGCCCTGCTGCAGCGGAATTGTCCGCATCGCCGAATTGGCCATCCGTCAGTCAGGCATTGCAATGGAATACGAAGACATTACTATTTCTTTACGCGGTGAAATACTCGACCGGCACAAGGTCACTTGCGGCGGATAGGCGCATAGAATATATTACCACTCATCAAGAAGCGTTCTGACTTGTTGTAAACCGCTGAACCCCTTCGTCGTGATCATTCACGACATACGGGAATGATCACAACGGCACATAGCTTTTCCCCACTTCCCCCATCAAGAAACAGATAGTATCTGCCACCATGAGCACAATGTATTGAATCTAAGCATAATTTATTTTGAGCTAAAAATCGGTACAAATACCGATATGAAATCGCTATAAAAAGTGTATAATATTAACTTCAATAGATGCACTTTGGAGAATACCAATGGAGCGTAAAGTGTCATCTGGTTGGTTTTTGGGTCAGGGACGAGAACGGTGTATATCTACACGCCCAGGTAGATTCGGCCATGCTTATCATGTAAGCTTACCGCCTTTCAGCATTGGGACAAGCAACATTTTTACTCTATCTGATTCAACCATTAATCCTCAGGTGTTTTTCAATCAGTTGAACATACAAGGTAACTGATTACCTAAAATACGTATTTTCTCTATTGTATATCTATTCGATTAGAGCATAGAAGATGTTAAAAGAAGGAAATATGGACCGTATGGATGCAATATTAACCTTTTGATTTAGGAGTACCAAACATGTTAGCAAAAATAGAATGGAATGCTCTTGTTGCCGACCCGATACGTGAAATGCTGACCACGATTATGGCCTACCTCCCTGTTCTGTTGGGAGCATTGGTCATTCTCATTGTCGGCTGGCTTATCGCCAAGGCCATCAGGCGAATCGTGGAATGGCTGCTGACGACAGTACGTCTGGATGCGCTGGCCGATAAGTCGGGAATATCCGAAGTACTCAGAAAAGGCAATTTGAACGCAACCTTCAGTCAGGTCGTCAGCGGTCTGGTGTATTGGCTGATTATGATTATGGTATTCGTAATGGTTGTCAACGCCCTTGGGCTGCCTAAGGCCTCGGACATTCTTACCAGCTTATTTGCCTACGTTCCCAAAGTCATCGGGGCTCTGTTTGTGCTGGTAGTGGCGATGTTTTTGGCCAACTTTGTGTCTGGAATTGTCCGCACCGCCGCAGGCAACGCCAATTTGCCATCGCCGGAGATGTTCGCCGGAATAAGCCGATGGGCCATTATCATTTTCGCCGTTACGATTTCATTGGGCGAGCTTGGTATTGGGACGCTTCTGGTAACAACCACGTTCAATATTATCCTTGGCGGGATTTGTCTTGCTTTGGCGCTTGCCTTCGGATTGGGCGGCAAGGACGCCGCGGCAAGGTATCTTGAGGAATTAAGAGCAAAACGCTCCCAAAAATAAACCGAATAAAACCTCTGGCTGTGTAGGCCTTGAAAACCGGTTTTAAGTCGATGGAGAAAGAATATACGGGATTGATCTGTCAGGCAGCTCGCCCGTGTGCGGTGGTTTTTGACCAACAAAGGAAAGGATAAGTAACATGCTTTACACATTAGCTGTTGTCTTGATTGTATTATGGCTTTTGGGACTGCTTTCTTCCTATACCATGGGCGGGTTGATCCATGCTCTGTTGGTCATCGCCATCGTGGTTATCTTGTTTAGAATAATCAGCGGGCGAAAACTTATGTGACCCCATTACGATCCGATATGAAAATTGAAGGGATGCTGGCATGAACAAGCTAATTTCAGTGGTAATTCTTGCCGTAGGTCTCGTTCTTGTGATCTATGGTATTTCCGCATCAGAGTCATTCAGTTCCGATGTGTCTCGCTTTTTCACCGGTTCACCTACGGACAAGACGATATGGCTGCTAATCGGCGGGATTGCCGCAATCATCATTGGCCTATCGGGGCTATTTGTGTTCAAATCAAATGGAATCGGAAAACTTTGATTGGATAACCCCTTAACAAAAATGGGGTGTAGTGATATATGATAAACTCAGATGTACAACGTCTGTCGATTTTATTCGGCATTACTGTTGTTGGTGTTTTGCTTTTAATTAATTGCCCCGCGTCTGGTTCAGACCAAAATAGCAAAATAGGCAACAGTGAATTATCGGTCGACAGTAATAATCTTGTCGAAGACATTAATGGTCCGACTCTTCTGTTGGGCTACAGTCAAGAAGACATTAAAATTAATCCTATCTCTTCTTTTATGTATTTCGTTCCACTGATTTCTCCCACGCTTGTTGACAGGCAGACCAGCGCTAATAATGATCAGAAAATAGGGATCATCTCATACCAAAGAAGGATCACTTCAAAATCTTTCAAAGTGGTTTGTGAATTTAAACTTTCAGGAAAGGGCTTTCACAAGAATACCTTTGATCCGAATGGAATGATGGCGATATTTATTGAAGAACTGAAAGAAGGAGAAACTTTGACGAATATGCTGGATTATATTCAATTTGAGGGAGATGGGTTCGGCCGTATTGAGGTTAAAGGAACCAACGACGGCTCTGTCAAGACCGTGACCGAAGTCAACATGCAGTTCAATGCCAAGGGGCGAAAAAGCCCCGTAACCATCGGTCTTTATGATGTTGCCCCGGAGAATGGACAATATGTGTACAAAAACAGGTCGAATCAGAGCATCGCTCGCGTTAATTCACTGATCTTTAGGAAGAACGAAAAAGACCCCAGGATGGGAATCAAGGTGGCCTCAATCAGCAAGAGTCCTGATTCCGATGGTTTCTGGGCCGGCATCAAAGGGGTGATAGTCAATCTGCTGATACGGCCGCCCAGGGTGGACAAGCTCGGCAATGAAACCATGCTCAAGCTCGGCTATGCGATCCTGGAACAAAAAACCGAGTTTACCTTTCCAAAAGCTAAAAATATCAAGGAAAATAAGATCGCAGAAATAGATTCTATATCAAAATAAGATTCAATGAACGTACTGTCTCTATTAAGTTGGGTATAGATATGAATAAAAGATTGAAGATTTTGCTGGTCAACCCGGAAGTGCCAAATACATTCTGGAGTTTAAAAAATGCCTTAAAGTTCGTTTCGAAAAAGGCGCTTCTTCCCCCTCTTGGGCTGCTTACGGTGGCGGCGATGCTGCCGGACTCGTTTGAGAAAAAACTGGTGGATCTGAATGTCACTGCGCTGCACGACAGGGATATCCTCTGGGCGGACTATGTGTTCATCACCGGGATGGCCATCCAGAAAAAGTCCGTTGACCAGATTGTCGAA
>JBHJNC010000116.1:0-7759 GCA_048497675.1 Gimesia maris | reverse complement strand
GTAGTTGGTCAAAAAGCAGTTCTCGCCGAAGCTGTTTTTGTAGGCGATGCTGTAATCCATCTCGGTGGCATCGACGGTGCTGACGCTGCCGCCATTCTTCGATGCGCCGGCAAAGGACGACCAGACATTGAAGTTCCAGCCATTGCCCAAATCCAGATTAACACTGGGCTGGAAAGCAGCCTTGTCATCCAGAACATCAAAGCCGCGCCAGATGTACTTCGTAACGTAGCTGGCATCAATTGTTGTTACCATTTCGCCGCCATTGCTGGCTGGGGCGATAGGCTGAGCCTGAGCGGCCGGTGTGGGCTGCGCGGGAGCAGCCGGTTGAGTTTCAGCGGCAAACGCTGCCGCTGCCATTGCGCCCATCAGGGCCAAAATCAAAACTTTCTTCATCTTGTTTCCTTTCAATTAACTGTTCATTCCGTTTCTTCCGTTAACCCAATCTAACGGAAGTATAGTTACAAAGTCCTAAATTTGATATTTCGATAATTCTATACCAGACCGCTACCCAGTCAAGACAAATATTAGTATTATTCTTGATTTCCGGATAGAAAAACACCCTTAATGGAATAAGGGTGTTTTTTAGGAATAAGGCCTATTATTACGTTCTGTGGGGAAACGTCAAGTAAAAATTATGGCACTTGCACCGGCGGCTGGAACATCTGCTTGGCCTGACCGACCAGATAGAAACTGCCTGTAATACAGACCAAGTCTTCGCGGGATATCGCACTGTTAGCAATGCGGAGCGCTTCGGACAGGCTCATTGAAGTCTGGCACATCTTGCCGCAGATTTCGGTATACATCTCGGCTAAGTCGTGGGGGGATACCGCCTTAGGAGAGGTGCTGCGGGTGAATATCACCTTGTCGGCACCATATTGGATTTCGCTGAGCATTCCGCGTATATCTTTGTCGCTGTTGCAGCCGAAGATAATAATCATAGAATCATAAGGCACATGCTGGCCGATAGCCTGAATCAAAGCACGGATACTGGCTGCATTGTGGGCCGCATCGACCAAAATGCGGGGGTCATTATGGATCATTTCCATCCGTCCAACCATCTGGACGTTGTTTAAGCCCTGAACCGCCTTTTCGTCATTAATTTGAAAACCCTGTGATTTCAGGCCATCCAGCATAGCCAGGGCCAATCCGCAGTTGATGGCCTGATGCTCGCCCGGCAGGGGAACTCGCAGGTGCTCGAATTTGCTGGTCGGGGTCGTCAGACAGATACGATTGTGGGGACCGTGCTCGCGTGAGGATTCAAAGCGATAGGAAAAGTCGACATCGCGTCCTGTGACCACCAGCGGGGCTTTCACCGTTGTGGCCTGCTTTTTGATGGCTTTTAGGGCCATCGGGTCCTGTGGAACAGTATAGACGGGAATGCCTTTTTTGATGATACCGGCTTTTTCGCGTGCGATATGTTCCAATGTCGGCCCCAGCAGGTTCTGGTGGTCGATGCTGATACTGGTAATTCCAACAACCGCCGGCATAATGACATTCGTGCTGTCGAGCCGTCCGCCAAGGCCGGTTTCAATAACGGATATATCTGTCTTTTTATCCGCAAAAAACAGAAACGCCAGAGCGGTCATAATTTCGAAAAAGGTCGGGAAGTTATTTTTTTTACCCAATTTCTCAAGAACCGGATAAATCCGATTCATCAACCCGAGAACCTCTTTGCGGGTAATCATTTCCGAGTTTATGGTGATTCTCTCGTGAAGGCTGCTGACATGCGGCGAAGTATACAGGCCAACCTTATAGTCATTGGCCTCCATCATCCGGGCCAGCATCGTTGCTGTAGATCCTTTCCCTTTGGTGCCGGCAATGTGAACCGTACGCACTTTCTTGTGGGGATCGCCGAGACCCTTGAGAAGATCGTTCATTCGATCCAAATCAAAGGTCGTTACGTTATAGCGCAGCTTCTGCTGCTTCTCATAGTCGGTGTGCTTAAACAGGTAATCCATCGCCTGATCGTAGTTACGAAAGGCTTTTTCCGTTCGCTGCACTTTATCGACTGAAGAGTTAGAGCCCTTTTGTGTTGTCTTGGGGGACGCTTTTCTTTTTTCAGTAGTTGCCATAAGTCCTTTAATCCTAACAGGAAGCGTTGCGAAAGTCAAATCAATTATGTGTCCCTGTGATGCAAATGCCCTTTAAATCGCAGGTTAAATTCTTGTAACCTGTTGGCTATCATATAGATACAGTATTTGTTAAAAAAAGAGCAAATCCGCATTCTCAGGAAACAACAAAAGAAATACTTATTCAAGCATAAGCAAATCTTATATAGAGTCTTTTTTATCAATATTATAAACAAGTACATATATATGACTCTTCTTTAAATAAGTTCGTTACTATTTGTTGTGAAATAACTCTCCAAAATAGTCATTATATCAAACTTGTTTATTTTTGATTTTTTAGTAATATAGTCGAGTACTATAAAGATACAGGATATATCTTGGTTTCTATAAGGGAAATTCAAAATATGGTTCAAGCATCAGTTAAAACAGGTTTGTCGACACTCGACGAGTTATGTGTGAATACCATTCGCTTTCTCTCCATGGAAGGCGTTCAGGCCGCCAAGTCCGGGCATCCCGGTATGCCGATGGGTATGGCTCCGGCGGCGTATGCAATGTGGATGCGGCATATGAAATTCAATCCAGCCGACCCAAACTGGATTAACCGCGACCGGTTTGTTTTATCTGCGGGTCACGGCAGTATGCTGCTGTATTCGATGCTCCATCTGTGCGGATTTGATCTGCCGCTGGATGAGCTGAAAAAATTCCGCCAGTGGGACAGCAAGACCCCGGGTCATCCGGAATATGGGCACACCGCCGGTGTGGAAGTTACGACAGGTCCTCTGGGACAGGGTATTTGTAATGCGGTTGGAATGGCGATAGCTCAGAAATATCTGGCGGCCCGCTATAACAAAGATAATTATAAAATCTTCGATTATAATATTTTTTCAATTTGCGGTGACGGCTGTCTGCAGGAAGGCGTCAGCGGTGAAGCAAGCAGTCTGGCCGGACACCTCGGCCTGGACAACCTGATTGTGGTTTATGATGATAACCATATTACCATTGACGGCCATACGACACTGTCGTTTTCGGAAAATGTTGCCGCACGGTATCGCGCATATGGATGGAATGTGATTGAAATCGGCGGCGACGGCCACGATATTGCGGCTCTTGACGCGGCGATTGAATACGCCAAAGCCCAAACCGGACGTCCGACGCTGATTAAGTTCCGTTCCTATATTGGCTTTGGCAGCCCGAATTTCCAGGATACCCATACCGCACATGGCGCGCCGCTGGGCGACGATGAAATCAAGCTGATCAAAAAGAACTTCGGCTGGGATCCGGACAAAAGTTTCGTGGTGCCGGCAGAAGTGGCCGCCAATATGGGGAAATGCAAAGAAAAAGGCAAACAGGCTCAGGCTGAATACCAGAAGATGTTTGATGCCTGGGCGAAGGCCTATCCCGAATTAGCCAAAGAAATCAAAGATGCCTTGACCGGCAAAGTGGTAATCGATGACGGCAAGCTGCCGAAATTCGACCCGGCCACAACGGTTGCGACCCGTTCGGCCTCGGGCAAGACGCTGGAAGCGTTGATGCCTTCGATGCCGCTGGTGCTGGGCGGCTCGGCAGATCTGACGCCGTCAAATAATACGCACTTTAAAGGTGCTGTTGACTTCCAAAAAGACAGCCCCGCCGGACGCTATATTCGTTACGGCGTGCGCGAACACGGCATGGGTGCGATTATGAACGGCATCGCCGTCAGCAAAATTCTGCGGCCTTATGGCGGAACATTCCTGGTATTTGCCGATTATATGCGCGGAGCAATTCGCGTTGCGGCGATTTCGAAATATCCGACGATTTTTGTCTTTACCCATGACAGCATCGGCGTCGGCGAAGACGGCCCGACACATCAGCCCGTCGAAACCATCGCGTCGCTGCGTGTTCTGCCGAATCTGCTGACATTCCGGCCTGCCGATGCCAATGAGACCGTTTTGATGTGGAAATATATCCTTGAGCACAATGATGCGCCGGTTGCAACGGCTTTGACGCGTCAGAATCTGCCGGTGCTCGATCCGGCCAAACATCCCGGAATGAAGAACTTCAACAAAGGCGCGTATGTCTTAGTCGCCCAGGATAAGCCGGATGTTGTGCTGCTGGCCACCGGCTCAGAAGTCTCGCTGGCAATGGAAGCCTGCACGAAGCTGGCCGCTGAAGGCATCAAGGCACAGGTTGTTTCGATGCCGTGCTGGGAACTGTTCGAAAAACAGGACCAGGCGTACAAGGATAGCGTTATTCCGCCGTCAGTCAAGGCCCGCGTCGGCGTCGAAGCCGGCGTTCGGATGGGCTGGGACCGCTGGATTGGCGACAGGGGCGAATTTGTCGGCATGAATGGATTCGGCGCATCGGCTCCGTTTAAGACATGCTTTGAGAAATTCGGCATTACTACCGACGCTGTCGTTGCGGCCGCCAAAAAGAGCATGCAGAAAAAATAATCACCGCTGAAGTACGATATACAAGAGCCGCTGTTAAATCAGATTCGATTTGACGGCGGCTTTTTTCTTCCTCTAAATCGGCCAATGAGGGTTGAAAGCCTGCCGTATCTGTGGTACATAGGAGAAACTTAGGGAGAGCAAAGCAATGGCAATACGGTTTGTTCTGGGTACCAGTGGTGCCGGCAAGACACGGTGGTGTATTGACGCCATCGCCGGGCATCTGCGCAGACAGGACCAGGTTCCGCTGGTCTTTCTGGTTCCTGAACAGGCGACCTTCCAGATTGAGCGTGCAATTTTGTCCTGTCCGGGTATTGCCGGTTACAGCCGGCTGCGGGTGATGTCATTTAACCGTCTTCAATTCTGGCTGTGCAATACGCAGCATCAAAACGAATTATCTTCCGATGGCCGCCGACTGATGGTGCGCCGGGCATTGTCGGCATGTGCAGGCAAACTGGGGCTTTTGCGAAATGAGGCATCGTCGGGTTTTTCTGCGGCGGTTGCCGATTTAATTCGTCGTTTTCATGATGATAACTGCACACCTGAGATCCTTTCCGCCACGGCCGGGCAAATCCTGGCCAAAGACAATACCAACCTAACAGGTCGGAAATTAGCAGACCTCGCTATAATCTATCAGCATTATCTTGAACTTATCAATCAGCCGGGCAGTGCATTTGTCAACCCCGATGCGGCCTTGACCGATGCGAGAGCCAAAGTCAAGGAAGCAGCTTTTCTTCGGGGAGCCCGGATTTGGGTCGATGGCTTTTCGGGTTTTACCCTTCAGCAGCAGGACTTGCTGTTTGAGATGCTGGCTATTTGTTCGGATGCGGATATCGCGTTGTGCCTGGACCCGCAAGCGATGGATTTAGAGAATACCGACCCGGAAAAACTGGATTTGTCATCGCTGTTTGCCCCAACGGAACGGACCTATACGGATATGCTGGGCATATTGCGTCGGCAGCAATTTCCGCTGGCCGCGCCCGTCTTATTAAATGACCATCCGCGTTTTCAGTCCGCTCCCGCGCTGGCTCGGATTGAACGCTGTTTTTTTGCTGCTGAAAAAGATAACCCAACCACCGCCGATGGAGCGATTGAAATCGTCGGGCTGACCGATGCCCGCGGCGAAGCGGATTATGTCGTCCAGACCATCAGCCGGATAATGCGGGATACGCAGCTGCGGTATCGGGATATTGCGGTGATTGTGCCGCGTATTGAGGCGTATGCGCATTATCTGTCGGCGGCGTTTGACCGCAATCGCATACCCTATTTTCTTGACCGTCCTCAGGGAATTCAATCTCACCCGCTGATTGAGCTTTTGACTGCGACGCTGCGTGCGATTCAGTCCCGGCTTAATTTACCGAAGATGCTTGCTTTACTTAAAAATCGCCTGCGTCTGATTGATGATGCGTCCGCAGACCGGCTGGATAATTACTGCCGTGCTTTTGGCATCGCCGGACAGGACTGGTTTAGCGACCAACCCTGGACATTTGAAAATAACGACCCGTTCTATGATATTCAGAGGATGGATTCGCTTCGTCGGACTTTTGCTGCTCCACTGCGGAAGCTCAACGAGCGATTGGCTGGCTCGCTAACCCCAGCCCGATTGGCGGAAGCTATATTTGCCTATCTTGCCGAACTGCGTGTTTCCGAACGATTTACCGAACAATCCCAAAGCGATCCGACCGATACACGGTTTGCCCATCGCCGGGTATGGAAAAAATGGGTCGAGGTCATCGACGAATGTGTCCGTGTTTTTGATGGGCAGGAATTATCCGCCGCCGAGTGGATTGAAATTCTGCTCGATGCGCTGTCGGGGTTGTCGCTTAAGCTGATTCCCGCCGCGGCAGACCAGGTTCTCATTGGCTCGATTGAGCGCAGCCGCCATCCCGATATTAAAGTCGCTTTTCTGGTTGGTGCGTCCAATGCACAATTTCCCGTTCCGCTGGTCGGCGAAGAGCTGCTGACAGAGCAGGACGTCAAGCTCGCCGCCGCCGCTCAACTGCCGCTGACCCATCCGCAGCAGCAGGCACTGGACGCTCGACGTTACCTGTCCTATATTGCGCTGACCCGCGCATCGCAGAAAATCATCCTGACGTTTCCGACCCTGGATGACAAAGGGGCACCGAATACGCATTGGACAGGAATCGACCGGCTTGACGAATTATTTTCCGATGTCTCGATTCGCTATGGCGGGCCGCAAGCGGCATTGCCGCGATTTTATTCCGCACAGGACTTGTCCGATTGGCTTTGTGCGGCCCTGGGGCCCGACAATACGGCCGGCGAGGCTATACGCCTATCCGCTCGAGGGCTTTTGGCCTGCTGCAAAACCGGCGGCGATGTGATGTGCCGTATTGCCGACAGTGCCGAATACGCTCTTGCCTGGCGCAATACCGCCAAGCTTGATTCGCAGCTTTGTGCATCACTGTTTAAATGGCCGATGCAAACGTCCGCAAGCGGGCTGAAAACCTTTGCCAGTTGCCCCTACCAATACTTCGCCAAACATATTCTGCAGCTCAAGGAGCGGGATGTATTTCAATTGGACGTGCTGGATATCGGCACGTTTTACCATGCAATACTGAATGCGATGTTTGTTCAGCTGCAGAATAAAGGACAGGATTGGACGACTGTCAGCGACGAAGAGCTTTTTGTCCTTGCTAAACAGACCGCCGAACAGATTATTGCCGACACGCCCGCATACGCCGCATTTGTCCGGCAAAGCAGGCATAATGCCTATATTCTCAGACAGGCCGTCGAACGGCTGTGCCGCTTTGTGCCTGCGATGAAAGCGCTCTGTGCCGCCGGCGTATTTCGGCAGGCTGCCGCCGAGTATAAATTTGCGGCAGATAAACTTTGTTTTAAGATCGCTCCGGGGCAGATGCTCAGCTTCAAAGGGTATATTGACCGTGTGGATTGTGCCGATATCGAAGGCAAGCTGACGGCGGTTGTATTTGATTATAAAACCTCCGAGATGAAAATGGACTGGCCGAAATTTTATCATGGGCTGGATTTGCAGCTTCCGGTGTATCTGCTTGCCGCACAAAAAATATCCATCCAAGGCCGCCCAATTGAACAGGTCGCGGGGGCATTTTATCTGCCGATAGAACCTAAGTTACAGGAATTCGATTACCAATCGCTTCAAACCTCATCGCCTGCAATTAAGGCGCGAGGTCTGTTTGACGGCGGGTTTGTCGAACAACTGGATTCGCAGGGCGGTAAAAGCAACAAATACTATGTGTTCGCATTCAACAAAGACGGCGAGCCTTA
>JBHJNC010000115.1:0-6627 GCA_048497675.1 Gimesia maris | reverse complement strand
GAAATATAACGATGTCGCTGAGAACCGAAAATCGCTATTCTTTTCCGATCTTCCAGGCCTGCCCAATCTTTTTGCCTATTTCTCGGTATTCGGTAGAGGTCTGACCCAGCAGTATTGGATTCAGCTTTTCTAAATCTACTTTGCCGTTGACCAAAATATCCTCATCGGCATAGATCCCCACAATATCTCCAACAAACATTTCGTTGGCCCCGTTTTGGATTACTTTCTCCAGACGGCATTCGACATTTAAAGGAAACTCCTCAATCATTGGCCCATTGGGGGATTGGCCGTAAAACAGCTTAAACAGTCGGGATTTATCCTCGCTTTTACCCGAAACCAATCCGCAATAATCTGTAACTTTGACATGTTTGGCCGAAGGGAAACAGACGGTAAACACCCTGTTTTCTTTGATACCCTGATTGGTATAGTGGGCCTGACCAAGATTAATCCCAATCTTCGGCGGATTATAACTGACCATGCTCAGCCAGGCGACTGCGATAAAATTCGCCTTTCCATTGACATGAGCCCCGACGAGCGCCACAGGCATTGGGTAATTGACAACACCCGGCCCTAAATTAACCTTTTTCATAGCATATCTCCATTTTGTAATGATTCGATTGCTGATTTTGACTTGATGATAAATAGTCGGAATTCTGACTGTGATTTCTCTGCAATATCTATCATCCTCGCCGAATTCTACCAGAAGACCGCCTATACGGCAAAGCAATTGTGGGCCTACGACATCCTATCACAATTGCACTGGCTATTGTTAAATCTATTTTGGAGTGTATAATAGACGACAGCAGATAACCATGAACTCAAACGGAAACTCTGTTCTGAAAGGGAGCCTAAAATGAAGACCTCTCAATATAACCGGCTTGGATGGATGGTTTCGGCTTCCATCGTATTGGGGTCGCTGATATTGTCCGGAACCGGTTCGTGTGAATCAAACGGCACACAGGCCGCATTTCAGGAAGATACCATCCAGACGACCGCCGGACCGTTGAAAATCACCTTTGTAGGCCACGGCAGCCTGATACTGACATTGAATGACAAGGTATTCTATGTAGATCCGTGGAGCAAGCTGGCCGATTATTCCAAATTCCCGCCGGCAGACGTCATCCTGATTACGCACAACCATTACGACCACCTCGACCCTAATGCGATTGCCTATATTCGTCAGGAAAAAACCCGAATCCTCGTTTCCCAATCCTGTGAAAAGACAATCATCGATGCGGAAATTCTGAAAAACGGCCAGGCCAAACAAATCGCCGGCGTTGAGATAGAAGCCGTACCGGCCTACAATATCAAAAACAAACGCCCCGACGGAACGCCCTACCATGCCAAAGGCGACGGCAACGGCTGGATCCTGACTTGGGGGCAGACGCGGGTTTATATCGCAGGGGATACGGAAAATACACCTGAGATGAAAGCGTTAAAAAACATTGACGTTGCCTTCCTGCCGATGAACCTGCCCTACACCATGACCCCTGAAATGGTTGCCGACGCGGCAAAGTCCTTTATGCCGAAAATTTTGTATCCTTACCACTACGGCAACACCGACGTACAGAAATTAGCCGATTTGCTCAAAGACTCAAAAGACATTGAGCTGCGAATCCGCAATATGCAATAAACCGCCCCTGAGCGCAATAAAAAATGCTGCGGATTGTTTTTGCAATCCGCAGCATTTACACTTCGGTTAAAAACGCATCCGTTTATTCGGGACGCTTAGGCTGCTGGGGCTGTCGGGGCCTTTGAGGATTTTCGCCCATTTCTTTTCGACGCTGTTCCATCCATTTCATCATTTCTTCACGGCGTTTTTCGACCTCTTCGGCCTGCTTTTTAAATGCCGCTTCCTTAGAGTCAATCAGCTTCTGAATCGCTTCAGCAGTCTTGGCAGCATTTTCACTTTCCGCGATTTTCTTGATGTCTTCCAGTTCTTTAATTATCGCCTGGTGTTCTTGTTTTCTGCGTTCCAGAGAATCCTGCATCATCTGACGCATCGAATTGGGATCCCGCGGGGGCATTCCCGGCATACCGCGTTCGCGAATGTGCTGACGCAGTTCTTCCGGCGGCAGCGGTCCTGGGCCTTTTTGGGGATCTGCAGCGTCATCTGCCGCCCAGACAGAGACCGTTATAGCAAGTACCATAACACCCAACGCAATCATCATCATTTTCTTCATACGTTTGTTCTCCTATCGAAAAACAATTCCTTTTCTGTTCCACGCCCTTATTTGGCGTACTGCTTTTTAAGACGACCGCCCAATCCATTCTATTTCATATTTTAATTTATTTAGGAGGAAATTTGCGATACCCTAAACCCTCAAATATAGCAAGGGTTTGCCCTGTTTCATCGGTGATGGTCACACGATAAGAACCAATCCGCCCTTCCGGGCTAAGTTCGTGAGCTTCCGCGTAAATGGTAGCGGATTGTGCAACTTTCATATAGGAAATATTGACATTGATGGCCACCGTCGGAATGCCCCTGTGATTGGCCGCTGCGGCAAAAGCCACATCCGCCAGCGTGAAAAGAAGCGCTCCATGAGGCATCTTAAGCCCATTGAGGTGATTTTCCCCCAGTTTGATGCGCGTTTTTGCATAGCCATCCCTGACATCAATCAGCTCAACACCGCAATGGTCTGCGAATGCGTCGCCCAGAACAAATTCTTTTTTCATTGAAACATCCTTGTTATTGCAGACGCAACGCCGTTATTGCGACGCTGAAGCATTATTTGCGGCAACCTCATCGGTTCCTGTCGGCACCACGACGCTCTTATCGTCCAGCTTCTGGTCGGTTTCGACGCCTTCAAATCTCAAGCTGTCTTGGTCCTGAACCGTAATGCGAATCAGTTTCTTGCCTTTGAATTTGCCGCGGAGCATATCTTCCGACAGCGGGTCTTCGATGTACTTCTCGATTGCACGGCGCAGCGGACGGGCGCCGAATTCCGGATTGTAGCCTTTATCGATAAGGAATTCCTTCGATGCCGGCTCCAGTTCCAGATGCAGCCCATGCTCAAGCAGCCGTTTGAAAACTTTGTTCAGTTCGTATTCGACAATCGTCTGCAGGTTTTCGCGCGTCAGCGGACGGAACACGATCATGCCATCCAGACGGTTGGGGAATTCCGGCCGGAAGTGCCGTTCGATTTCCTTGTCCAGCAGCTCTTTCATCTTTTCATAGTTGGCCTGCTCGGTGCGTTTGCCGAAGCCGAAGCCCGACTGATTCTTAATCAGGTCGGCGCCGATGTTGCTGGTCATAATCAGGATGACATTCTTAAAGTCCACATGCCGGCCGAAAGAATCCGTCAACCGGCCTTCTTCCATAATCTGCAGCAGCATATTATACACATCCGAGTGCGCCTTTTCGATTTCATCCAGCAGCACCACAGAATACGGCCGACGGCGAATCCGCTCGGTAAGCTGGCCGCCCTCTTCGTAACCGACATAGCCCGGAGGAGCGCCGATTAAGCGGCTGACGTTATGCTTCTCCATATATTCGCTCATATCGATCTGGATCATCGCGTCCGCGTCGCCGAACATAAATTCCGCCAGCGCCCGCGCCAGCAGGGTTTTGCCCACGCCGCTGGGACCAATGAAGATAAAGCTGCCCATCGGACGATTCGGGTCCTTAAGACCGCTGCGGCTGCGGCGAACCGCCTTAGAAACCGCTGTAATCGCCTCGTCCTGTGAAACCACTTTCTTATGCAGCTCAGCTTCCAGTTCGAGCAGTTTCTGGGCTTCTTCTTTTTCCAGCCGTGTCAGCGGCACGCCTGTCATCTTGCTGACCACTTCGGCAACCACTTCGGCGTCCACATCGCCGACAACCTCGTCATTCTTTTCCTGCCACTGACGCTGGATTTCGGCTTTCTCATCCAAAATCCGCTGTATATCGTCGCGCAGCGCCGCGGCACGTTCGTAGTCGGCGTTCCGAACCGCTTCATCTTTTTCCGCCTGCAGCTTTTCAACTTTGGCGTCAAACTCCGACAGATTCGGCGGCGAAGTCATATTCTTCAAGCGTACCCGTGCGCCGGCCTCGTCAATCACGTCAATCGCCTTATCCGGCAGACACCGCCCGGAAATATACCGCGTCGATAATTCCACCGCCTGGAACAGTGCCTCGTCAGTGAATTTCACGCGGTGATGCTTTTCATACCGGTCGCGAAGTCCTTTGAGAATCTGTACAGTTTCTTCCTTGCTCGGCGGTTCAACCACAATCGTCTGGAAGCGACGTTCCAGTGCCGCGTCTTTTTCGATATACTTGCGGTATTCATCAAAGGTCGTTGCGCCGACGCACTGTACCTCGCCGCGAGCCAGCGCCGGCTTGAGTACATTCGACGCGTCAATGGCGCCTTCGGCTCCGCCCGCTCCAACCAGCGTATGCAGTTCGTCAATAAACAATATCACATTCGAAGCCCGGCGGACTTCGTTAATCACCGCTTTGATGCGCTCTTCAAACTGGCCGCGATACTTTGTACCCGCCACCATCATCGCCAAATCCAGCACGACGATGCGTTTGTCTTTCAGAATTTCCGGCACCTGATGCTGATCAATCTTCTGCGCCAGTCCTTCGACGATGGCCGTCTTGCCGACGCCCGCTTCGCCCAGCAGCACCGGGTTATTTTTCGTTCTGCGGCACAGAATCTGAATCAATCGCTCGATTTCGGTACTGCGCCCGATCACCGGATCCAGTTCGCCCTTGGTCGCCAGTTCCGTCAAATCCCGGCCGAAGCTGTCCAGTGCCGGCGTTTTGCTCTTGGGTTTAACGCCTGGTGCGCCCGGAATCCCCCCATTGGCAGGCGGATTCATCTTCATTCCCATCGGAGGGAATGTGCCCGTATTATCTTCCGCTCCGGCGCCCAGCAGATTCAGTACTTCCTGACGGACATCCTCCAGCTTGAGCCCCAGATTCATCATCACCTGAGCGGCGATGCCTTCGGTCTCGCGGAGAAGTCCCAATAAGATATGTTCTGTGCCCACATAATTATGATTCAGCGACCGGGCTTCCTCGATGGCATACTCAATCACTTTCTTGGCTCGCGGGGTTTGCGGCAGCTTGCCCATCGTAACCATATCCGGGCCGCTCTTGACTAATTTCTCAATCTCAAGCCGCAATTTCTTGATATCCACATCCAGATTCTTGAGAACCTGAGCGCCAACGCCGCTGCCTTCTTTGACAAGGCCCAGCAGGATATGCTCAGTGCCGATATATTCATGATTGAAACGCTGAGCTTCCTGATTGGCCAGCGCCATCACTTTTCTCGCACGGTCGGTAAAACGTTCAAACATTGGATCATCCTCAATTCTTGGCCGTTTCGAACAGCCAATTACCGTTGCATTATAATATTACACAAAAGTACTTAAAGAGGCAATAGGGGGGTCAGCAAGAAACGGTGTTGTCGCACCCCAAATCTATACACAGATGCGATACAATTGTTCATTCCGATAAAAATGCAGTTTTTTAACCAGAAACTGAGCAACAAATCCGTTTCGTACCCCGCACAAATGGAATCTTACCCATTTTATGCTCTTTTCAGCCCATCTTGCACTGGAAAAGTACACTCTTTGTATCGACAAAAAAAGGAGCGGACTTTGACCGCTCCTCGGGAAAAATTCTAAAAAAAACCGGTATTTGTCAGTTGCTCGAAAACCTCGGTGAAAAACGATGTCAAAATACCTGAAATAGGTATTACAAACCAGTCCCCCGTATCGAAGAATTCCATACGGGCTATATCTACATTATTCTTTAACGCGAGTTACGTATTCGCCGGTCCGGGTATCGACACGAATCATTTCGCCCACTTTCACAAACGGCGGGACCTGAACAATGACTCCAGTTTCCAGTGTGGCAGGCTTATATTGATTTGTCGCGGTAGCGCCCTTGATTTCCGGGGCGGTATCCTTGACCTTCAAGTCCACCGTATTGGGCAGGGTTATCTGCACCGGCTTGTTCTGATACATACAAACCTGAAGCTGCGTATTGGGCTTAAGATATTTCGGGCCATCGCCAAACGCGTCGTCATCCAGCGCAATCTGGTCGTAGGTCTCCAAATCCATCAGGATATGCTCAGAGCCGTTGGAATACAGGTACTCAAAATTGCGTTTATCGAGGTAGGCATCTTCGAGTGTTTCTTCGGCACGGACACGAATATCGCGAATCAGCCCGTCAACAAGGCTCTTGAGCTTGGTCTGATACACCGCTCCGCCTTTGCCGAGCTTCACATGTTGAAAATCCACAATTGAGTAAAGGATGTTATCGACCTTGATGGTCTGTCCTTTTTTCATTTCCGATGCCTTCATCGAGCAACCCCTGTTTTTTGGCCAAATTTTAAGCTTTTTGTCTTTTTTCTACCAGCAGGAAACACTCCCGCTGACACTTTTAAGGGGTCAAAGTATCCCACAACCCACCCAAAAAGTCAAGCTAATCCCCGCAAAAATGAAAAGTCCTGTTGTTTACGGGGAAATGTATTGAAAAAGCGAGGATTTGGAGATATAATCCTATGCCAGATTACAGGGATTCAATTTGACATAAGGAAGATTTATAAACTTTAGGAGGGTTCAATGAGTTTTGTCCTTCGCGGTTTGTTGGCAGCGGTTGTGGTCGCAGTAGCAAGTCCCTGCGCATTGGCCTAC
>JBHJNC010000114.1:0-5061 GCA_048497675.1 Gimesia maris | reverse complement strand
TGCGGGTTATCCCAACAACCGAATCCATATTCTCTTTGGTGATAGTATAGAATCCATCCGGATATCGATTCGCTACCGCACAGGCAGAAAGCGTATCAGCATCATTCAGCAGCATTTTCAATTCTGGCACGAAAGGTTCCGCAAGCTGTGCCAACCGGCGAATATCATGTGACTTGGGACATTCAACATCATTTCGACACAGCAGCCCCTTGATTAATTTTTCAATATACTGCTGGCAATGAAAACAGATCGCATCGCGAGGTGGGCACTCGTCTTTCAGTAAAATGCGAACCACATTCCAATCGCTATCGGCTTTTTTGAGCCAGTCTTTATATGTAACCTTATCGCTCATAAAGAACCGTCCCGTATTTATCGGCAAAATAAACGATGTTGTTTTTGACATCTTTTTGCTGACGATACTCCAGCGGCGTTTTAACAACAATATCAAATGACGCCGGAAAATCATTGAGTACACGCCGAACCATTCCATAGCGGTCAACATACGGCAAGTCCGTATCCGCAACAACCATCAAATCCACATCGGAGTCCTCGGTCGCCTTGCCCTCCGCGTAGGATCCAAAAAGAATGATTTTTTGGGGATGAATCCGTTCTTGGATGCGCTGGCTGATTTGTCCAATTTGTTCAGAGTTCAGCATTTCAAACTCCTATTCCCACTCAATCGTCGCGGGCGGTTTGCTGGAAATATCATAGACTACGCGGTTAACGCCGCGGACTTCGTTAATAATCCGGCTCGAGATGCGGCCTAGCACATCGTGCGGTATCCGCGAAAAGTCCGCCGTCATAAAGTCGGTCGTATCGACGCACCGGATTGCAATCACGCTGTCGTAGGTACGTTCATCGCCCATGACGCCCACCGTGCCGACCGGCAGAATCACCGCCAGCGCCTGGCTGATGGAACGATACAGCCCTGCGGCTTTGATTTCATCAATGAGTATATCATCCGCCTCGCGGAGGATGGCGAGTTTCTTTTCGGTAATATCGCCCAGCACCCGCACCGCCAGCCCCGGCCCCGGGAATGGATGCCGCCAGACCATATCTTCCGGCAGGCCCAGATATTCGCCGACTAAGCGGACTTCGTCTTTGAACAGGTCGCGCAGAGGCTCAACCAGTTTAAAGCCCAGTTTTTCCGGCAGCCCGCCGACGTTATGATGCAGCTTGATATTGGCCGCCAGATTGCCGTCCTTGTTGCCCGATTCAATCACATCCGGATACAGCGTACCCTGTGCGAGGAACTCGGCATTCTTGATCTTGTTTGCCTCAGATTTGAACGCCTCGATAAATTCGGCGCCGATAATTTTGCGTTTCTGCTGCGGGTCGGTAACCCCGGCCAGCTTATCGAGAAATTGCTTCGACCAATCCACCACGCGCAGGTCAATATGGAAATGCCCGCGGAACATCGACTCGACGCCTTGCCGCTCATTTTTCCGCAGCAGGCCGTTATCGACAAAAATGCACACCAGTTGATCGCCGATGGCCTTGTGCAGCAGTGCCGCCGTAACCGCCGAATCGACCCCGCCGGAAAGCCCGCAAATCACAGTTACCTTGCCGACCTGCTGGCGGATTTTCTCGACGGACTGCTCGACAAAATCGCTCATCTGCCAGTCGCCCCCACAGCGGCAGATGTCGTACAGGAAATTCTTCAAGATGTCCGACCCGCGCGGCGTATGGGTCACTTCGGGGTGAAACTGTACGCCGAAGAACTTGCCGCCTTTGTGCCGAACCGCCGCAAACGGGCAGGTTTCGGTTTTCGCCAGTGGGATAAAATCGCTCGTCAGCTCATTGACCTGATCGCCGTGACTCATCCAGACCGTTGTATGCTCCGGCAGCCCTTTCATCAGGTCGCTGGTGTCATTAATATTCAGATTCGTCCGGCCATATTCCCGGCTGTGGGCGGGGCTGACCTTGGCGCCGAGTATTTTGCAGCCAATCTGCATCCCGTAGCAAATGCCCAGAACCGGTACACCCAGCTGAAAAATCCGTTCATCGCACGTCGGCGCGTTTTCGGCATAGACGCTCGCCGGCCCGCCGGAAAGGATGATGCCCTTGACGCCCAACTGTGCCAGCTTTTCAATCTTGACCGACGGCTGATAAATCTGCGAATAGACCTTATGCTCGCGCACCCGCCGGGCAATCAGCTGCCCATACTGGCTGCCAAAATCAATAATAGCAATCACTTCACGTTCTTTTTGCGACATATTCAAACCCAACTATACAATTTCAACATAGTCCCGAAGGGACGATATACATAGACACCAAACTATTCAGCATCTTGTCCCCAAAGGGCGCTGCTGACAAACACCAATTCATTCGGCACACAATCCCGCAGGGACAATGCTTTTAAACCAATTTTCCAACATAAAGTCCCGCAGGGACGACATATAATAGCCGGTGGTGGAGCGAAGCGCAACCACCGGACGGCATCTCAAACAACCCCAAGCCCCAGCGGGGCGACACTTTACCCAAACACATATTTGGGGTCGTACTCTATATTGTGTTTTTGCAGTAACAGGGTCAACTCTTCTTCAAAACTCAGTTTCTTATGATGCTCGAATTGCTCCTGAATATAAGAGATAACCTTATCCAGTCCCGAATAAGAAACAGAAAAAGCAGAGTATCCTTCTTGCCAGCTAAAGCTGCTTAAAGCGGCATTTTCTTTATGAATCCACAATGACGAACCGGCTTTAATATCACGAAGACAATCCGAAAGATTGGCTTGCGGGTGCAGAGAAATCGCTAAATGAAGATGGTCAGGCATGCCATTTGAGGCAATCAGACAACCTTTATTGTTCCGCAAAATACCGCCGATATATTCACAAATGGATCGAATATCTTCACTTGATAACCAGGGCTTTCGTCCCTTAGTCGAAAAAACAACGTGATAATATAAACTCGTAAAAGACATTCGCCAATCTTTTCACTCTGTCGCCCCTTTAGGGCTTACGGCCTTTCAATTCGGTTCCGGCGGTTCTACTGCGTTCCACCGCCGGCTATTATATCCTGCCCTTTCAGGGCATTATCAACTTTTTAACTATTAAACGCCTCAAAACCCGAATAATTCGGCGACTCTTTGGTAATCATAATATCGTGCGGATGCGATTCGCTCACCCCTGCGGCGCTGTTGCGGACGAACTTGGCGTTATGCCGCAGCTCATCAATGGTCCGCGTCCCGCAATATCCCATCCCAGCCCGCAAGCCGCCGACAAGCTGATACACAAAATTCCCCAGTGTCCCGCGATAAGGCACACGGCCTTCGACGCCTTCGGGCACGAGCTTTTCTCTCTCGGTGCCCTTTTCCTGACCATACCGGTCGGCCGACCCCTGCACCATCGCCCCAATTGAGCCCATTCCGCGATATTCCTTAAACTGACGTCCCTTGTAGATCACCAGCTGCCCCGGACTTTCGGCGAGCCCTGCAAACAGCGACCCGAGCATCACCGACGATGCCCCAGAGGCCAGCGCCTTGGTAATATCGCCCGAATGACGAATCCCGCCGTCGGCAATAACAGGAACGCCTTGTTTTTCCGCCTCAGAAACCGCATTGAAAATCGCTGTTATCTGCGGAACACCCACGCCGGAAATGATGCGGGTGGTGCAGATCGCCCCCGGCCCGATACCGACCTTAACCGCATCGGCGCCGGCGGCAATTAAATCTCGCGCCGCTTCGGCGGTGGCAATGTTGCCGGCAATTACATCGATTTTATAATTTTTCTTAATCCACTTGACCATCTCAATCACGTTGTTCGAATGGCCGTGAGCCGTATCGACAACAATGACATCCACTTCGGCCTCGATCAGCGCGTCAACACGGTCGCGATCCTTGACCCCGACAGCCGCACCCACACGCAGCCGCCCGCGCTGGTCGCGAACCGCCCGCGGATATTGATGAAAACGGTCGATATCACGCATCGTAATCAGCCCCGCCAGCTTGCCTTTTTTGTCCACCAGCAGGAGTTTTTCAACCTTATGTTTTTGCAGAATGACTTTGGCCTGCTCAAGCGTTGTTTCAGCCGGGCCGGTAACCAGAGATTCTTTGGTCATCACCTCGGCAATCTTGACTTTATCATCTTTCAGGAACTTCAAATCCCGACGGGTAAGGATACCGACCAGTTTGTCTTTTTGCACAATCGGAATACCGGAAACATTCTGTTCTTCCATTACTTTGCGGGCGACCGTTACGCATTCGGTCGGCGACAGCGTAACCGGGTCCTGAATCACCCCGTTTTCGGAACGCTTGACCTTAATCACCTCGCGTTTCTGCGCCTCAACGGTCAGATTCTTATGGATAATCCCGATACCGCCTTCCTGGGCCAGGGCGATTGCCAATGCCGATTCGGTTACGGTATCCATTGCCGCCGAAACCAGCGGGATATTAATACTGATATTGCGGGTCAGCCGCGTACTGGTGTCGGCCTGAGCAGGGACAAAATCACTCCGTGCCGGAATCAGCAGCACATCGTCAAACGTGATGCCATCACCAATTATTTTATTTTCCATAGGGATCTCCATAGACTTTCAGCCCACCTTAAAACCTGTTTTCCCGATTTTTGGATAAGCCTTGTTCGATTTTTCACTTAAATTTAACTAAAAAGTATAGCTCCGACAGCGGGTTGCGTCAATTTAAATTCACTGATTTGAGGGTCAATAAACCTGAATTCCGTACTTTTTCTATCCTGAATTGATTTTTGGCTTCCCGGAAAGGGCAAAACCCGAAAAATTGCAATTGACCAGAGTTGCTCGAAGATCTATCGGATGACTTCCGATTTTCCGATCCCGCAAACATAAAACCAGTATCGGCACAAATACCCCCACAGCACACACAGCGGCCCCAAAAAATTCCCCGCCGCCAGCATCAGCCCGCCAATTGATACTGCCAAAGTGAAGTTGTCATAGCTGCCTGCTGTTCTGAAAAGCCTTGTTACTTCAGGGGTGTCTCGTTTTGACAAAACACCTTTACCATCTCCTGCAAAAACAATCTGCGTATCGCATCAAAGCCCCGCCGATTGGGGTCTTCCAGATTGGTATAATACCAGTAATGCGGGT
>JBHJNC010000113.1:0-5678 GCA_048497675.1 Gimesia maris | reverse complement strand
GTTTTCGGTCAGTGAATGAAACGTCTGACCTCTTGAGTTTTCAAAATGAAACTATTTCGCGTGAACAGTGCTTCCCATTTTACTACAGGTATTTGCTGATATCCAGTCTCTGGCAGATAATGGCAGCAAGAATTCAATGCTTGCAAAGCCAGGTAAATCTGACAAAATAGAGAAGTGATGAACTTACTGGACAATATCTATAATCAGCGGATAAATCGGGATAGGCCGAAACTGAAATTATGGCGTTACGCAGGTCTGATGCTGACCTATCGGTGCAGCGCAGCGTGCGCGTTTTGCTATTATTGCTGCGACCCCGAAAAAGATGCCCTGATGAGCGTTGATACGGCAATGGCAAGCTGGGAAGGATTAATCCGACTTGCCGGCGATACCGCGCGGGTACATCTTACCGGCGGGGAGCCTTTTTTGGTTTTTGACCGATTGGCCGCAATTGTTCAGCAGGCTCATAAAATGGGCCTTAAAGGTCTTGAATACATTGAAACCAACGGCTCCTGGGCGGCCGATGACAATGATATCAAAGACAAGCTGCGGTTTCTGGATGCCCATCAGATGGAGAAACTCAAAATCAGCTGTGACCCATTTCACCTTGAATATGTACCGGCTGAAAACATCCTGCGGCTCAAATCCATCGCCGAGCAAATCCTCGGAAAAGACCGAGTTATGGTCCGCTGGGAACAATACTTACAAAATCCTGTAAGTTTTGCGGGTATTTCAGAATCCGAAAAACACAATATTTATAGAAAGGCATTAAAAGACGACCCGTGTCGCCTTACCGGGCGGGCGGCATTCAAACTGGGAGATTTGTTAGAGCAAAAACCAGCAAGTCATTTTATGGGATGCAATTGTGCAGAATCCTTTTTAGGGGCCAAAGGTGTCCACATCGATCCGTACGGCAATGTCTTTTGCGGCCAGTGCAGCGGGATATCGATTGGCAGCCTGACTCAGACATCTCTGGATACGTTATGGCGACAATTTGACCCGGAACGGATGGATTTCTGGAAAATCCTATTTGCCGACGGTCCCTGCGGATTATTGGACCTTGCCCAGAAGGAAGGCTATGCCCAAAGGCCCGGTTTTGCTACAAAATGTCATATTTGCACAGAGTTACGACGTTTTTGTTTTGACAAAAAGCTATTTTGGCCGATAATTTCACCAGACGAATGTTATCATCCATAATATTATAAAAATCTGGAGGCTGAAACTTGGCCGGCAATGAACAGACCAGCTACGACACGCTATTTGGCAGGATAGCCATCGAGCAGAAGCTCTGCACTGAAGAAGAGTTGCGGATCGCCCAGGATGACCTCAAAAAACGAGCCGCCAACAACCCTGCCCCACTCGAACAAATCCTCTTAGAAAAACGATTTATCACCCCAACACAAGCTGAACGTCTCAAAGTATCTATCCGAGACAGCCGTGATTCGAGCAATCAAATCCCAGGATACAAAGTCCTCGGTAAGCTCGGCTCCGGAGCCATGGCGGTTGTGTACAAAGCCCGGCAGCTTTCGCTGGATCGAACCGTCGCGGTCAAAGTACTGCCGAAAAAATTCGTCCAAAAGTCGGATTATGTCGAGCGGTTTTACAAAGAAGGGCGGCTGGCGGCCAAGCTCAACCATAACAACATCGTACAGGCCATCGACGTCGGCGAAGTCGGGGGATTGTATTATTTTGTAATGGAGTATGTCGAAGGCAAGACCTTATATGATGATCTGGCCAAAGGCAAAGTCTTTTCGGAAAAAGAGGCCCTGGAAGTCATCATTCAGGTTGCCAATGCCCTGGCACACGCCCATTCGCAGGGGCTGATTCACCGGGATGTCAAGCCCAAGAATATCATGATCAACAAAGACAACGTCGTCAAGCTGGCGGATATGGGTTTGGCGCGTGAAACATCCGATGCCCAGGCGGCCACCCGCGAACAAGGCAAGGCCTTTGGAACTCCCTACTACATCGCCCCCGAACAGATTCGCGGCGAAGTGGATATTGACGGGCGGGCCGACCTGTATTCACTGGGAGGAACACTTTATCACATGGTCACCGGCCGGGTTCCTTTTGAGGCAACTGCACCGGCGGATGTCATGAAAAAACACCTGAAAGAACCCCTTGTACCTCCGGATCACATTAATACCGCACTGTCGGCGGGGATATCTGAGGTCATCGAGGTGATGATGGCCAAAGACAAAAAAGACCGGTACTCGAATATGGAAGAAGCCTTGGTCGATTTGCAGGCGGTCCGCGACGGCAGGCCGCCGCTGATTGCCCGGCAGCGATTTAATCTGAATGCACTGTCCAGCCTGGAAGAAGGAGCAGTAGTGGAGCTGCCCGATGAAAAGGCCGGCGGGGCTTCGGATGAAATCATAACCAAATACAAAATGACAATCATTATGCTCTGCGCGTTATCGGTGATACTGCTGCTGGCATTAATTTTTATGGCGATGAAAAAAGGATAACCGGCGGGGATTCCCCACCCATAGGACTGGATAAGGACTTCGGCGATGCCGAGAAATCCAACAGAAACACGGTCAACGATACTCCATTCTGCCCGTAGTCTGTTCAGTAATTACGGTTTTATGGCGACCTCGCTGGATGACATCCTGACTGCTTCGGGTATAACCAAAGGGGGCTTTTACCATTATTTTCGCGGCAAAGACCAGCTTTGCGAAGTGCTGGTCAACGAGGTCATCGAAGAGTATAAATCGCTGGCGAAAAGTGTTGATTCCGCACAGCCGCCCGAGCAGCAGCTTAAACAATGGCTTACCTTGCTGGTCGAAAAAAATGCATCCGGCCAGTGGGTCAATTGCCGATTTATCAGCCGGTTGTCGGTACAGATTCTGCAGCTTAGCCCGGAATTGCAAACCCAGCTGCTTGACTTCTGGCGGTGGTACGAGGGGTTGCATCAGGGCTGGCTGGAAGGATGCGGATTAGGGCCGGAAAAGGCACAGATGTCCGCCCGGACGCTGCTCAGTGCGATGTTCGGGGCAATCTGGCTGGATAAATGTAATCCGTCTGCGCTGACGCCGGCCGATGTGATTGAACATCAATTGCGGCTGATTTTGCAGATAAAGTCAAAATAACTTTTTATACAGGAGTAATACGATGAAGAAATGCTTTATTGGAACGGCTTTGGTTGTGTTGTTTGCGGCAATAATTCTGACGGGCACCGGATGCAAAAAGACAAATGAACCCGCAGTGCCGGCCGATGCGAATACCGCCGCCAAGCCGGAAACAAAGACGATTGAGCTGACCTACAGCATCTTTTTCCCGCCCACGCATATCCAGTGTGTCACTGCCGACGCCTGGGCCAAAGAAATCGAGAAACGCACCGGCGGCCAGGTGAAAATTACTCTATTCCCCGCAGGTTCGCTGACCAAGGCCGACCAGTGCTATGAAGGCGTGGTCAATGGTATTTCCGATATCGGGATGAGCTGTTTTGCCTATACCAAAGGACGCTTCCCGCTGCTGGAAGGATTGGATCTGCCGCTGGGGTACCCCAATGGTATGACTGCCAGCATCATCGCGACAGAACTGGCCGAAAAATACCAGCCCAAGGAATTGGCCGATACAAAGCTGTTTTATATTCATGCTCACGGCCCGGGCATTTTGGCATCCAAAAAGCCGGTCGCCGTGCTTGAAGAGCTCAAAGGTATGAAGGTCCGTGCAACAGGAATGTCGGCCAAAATCGTCTCCAGCTTAGGCGGCAACCCCATCGGCATGAGCCAGGGTGAAACCTACGAAGCGCTTGCTAAAGGCGTCGTTGATGCGACGTTCTGCCCGGTTGAGACGCTTAAAGGCTGGAAGCAGGGCGAAGTGATCGAGTCGGTTACCGATTCTTCGAATATTGGCTATACCACAGCGATGTTTGTGGTGATGAATAAAGCCAAATGGGATTCGCTGCCGGCCGATGTCCAGCATATTTTCAACGAAGTCAACAAAGAATGGGTTGCCAAACACGGCGCCGCCTGGGATCAGGCCGACAAGGACGGCTGGGAATTTATCAAGCAATTAAACAAAAAAGTCATTCCGCTGACCGATGCTGAAAAGCAGAAATGGGCCGCCGCCGTTGCCCCGATTTTGGAAGACTATGTCAAACAGGCAACGGAAAAAACGCTGCCCGGCAAGGAATTTCTGGCCGATATTCAGGCTCGGATTTCCGCTTCGTCAGCCGCCGGACAAATCAGCAAATAATTCTCTGCGTGCTTCAATAATCAGGACTTGGGACAATGTTTCTGCGATATTTTGAAAAATCGGTCTACTGGCTTGTCAGGGCCTTGGCAATCCTGTCGGCATTGGCCGTACTGGCAATGATCGGCGTAACCTGCCTTGACATCATTTTGCGGTTGCGCTTCATCAATCACCCCATCCCGGGGGCGTTTGATATCGTCCGCATCACCGGCTTAATCGCCATTGCCGGGGCGCTGCCCTATACGACCGCAGTCAAAGGTCATGTTGCCGTCGAATTCCTCTATCACAGGCTTTCGCACCGGGGCAGAACTATCCTGAACGCCTTTGTCCGCCTGACGTCGGTCGGTCTGTTCAGCTTTGCGGCCTGGCAGTTCGTTCAATATGGAATCGCATTAAAACAGTCCAACCAGTGCTTTCAAACCCTGGAGATGCCGATTTTCTGGATGTCTTATCTGATGGCGGTCTCATTTGGGGTCGTGGTGCTGGTGATTCTGCAGCAATCCTTCAGTTCCAGGGAGTTAATGAAACTATGACACTTTTTCAGATTGGACTGCTCGGCTGCCTGGCGCTGATAATACTGCTGGTATCCAATATGCCCGTCGGCTATGTCATGGCCTTTGTCGGGGTTATCGGCTTTGCCTGGGTTACCAATCCGACGGCGGCATTGAATGTTCTTAGCGCCGACATCTTCGATTCGTTTTCTTCCTACACGCTGACAGTCATTCCGCTGTTTGTGCTGATGGGGCAGATCGCCTTTCATTCGGGCATCAGCCAGCGGTTGTTTGCGGCCGCGTATAAATGGATGGGACATCTGCCCGGCGGTATGGCGATGGCCACCGTCGGCGCCTGTACGGCCTTCGGCGCCATCTGCGGTTCAGGACCCGCCACCTCGGCAACGATGGCGGCGGTGGCCTTGCCGGAGATGAAACGCTACAAATACGATATGGAATTGGCCACCGGCACCGTTGCTTCCGGCGGCACCATCGGGATGATGATTCCGCCGTCGGTGGTGTTTATCGTCTATGCCATCCTGACCGAGCAATCCATCGGTAAACTGTTTATCTCCGGCATCCTTCCGGGACTGCTGACGGCGCTGCTGTTTTGCATCACCATCTGGATTAACTGCACCCTCCGTCCGCATTTAGGTCCGGCAAGTCCTAAGGCAAACTGGAAAGAAAGACTCCTCGCCTTAGGCGGCGTGGCCGAAACGCTGATTCTGTTCTTTGTGGTTATGGGCGGGATGTTCGCCGGATTCTTTGCCCCAACCGAAGGCGCCGCTATCGGCGCATTTGGCGCAATTCTCATTGCGATGTTCCGCGGCAAGCTGACCTTCAAAATGCTGATGCAGTCGCTGCATGAAACCATCCGCACCTCGTGTATGGTCGTATTGATTGTCGCCGGTGCCATCGTGTTCGGGCACTTTCTGGCTATTACGCGGCTGCCGCTGGATATGGCCAATGCACTGGCTGCTTTGCCGCTGC
>JBHJNC010000112.1:0-2326 GCA_048497675.1 Gimesia maris | reverse complement strand
GGCATTTTCCAGAAGAAAGAGTAAGAATTGATGTTGGTTAATCGCTGGGTGATGGAATGAGCCATTCAGGTAAGGTTTTTGTGGCTGTCAGCGGCGGCGTCGACAGTGCGGTCAGTACCGCCCTGCTGATGGAGAAGGGCTACGCTTGCCAGGGCGTCTTTATGATCACTCACGATGCCGGGTATTTGGCTCAAGCGGATGCTCAGCGGATATGTGATACCTTGGGTATCAAATTGCATGTACTGGATTTTCGGTGTGAATTCAAGACAATCACAGACTATTTTGTCAATGAGTACAAACAGGCAAGAACTCCGAATCCCTGTGTACTGTGCAATCGTTTGATGAAATTCGGAAAACTGTGGAAATACGCCCAGGACCACGGCTCCGAGTTTATCGCCACCGGCCATTATGCCAGAGTAATCCGGAATGGAAACGGTGTGGGATTGTACCAGGCCGCTGATCAAAAGAAGGATCAGTCGTATGTTTTGTCGATGGTTAATAAGGATGTATTGAAACATCTCCTGCTGCCGATGTCTGAATTAACCAAAGACCGCACACGCCAGATTGCCGCCAAGCTTGGACTTCACGTCAGCGAGAAATCCGATTCGCAGGAAATATGTTTTATCCCGGATAATGATTACGCCAAGCTGCTCACCCAGCTCTGCCCGGAGATTAGTCAGCCCGGAAACGTTGTCAACAAAGACGGCAAGGTTCTCGGTCAGCACGAGGGGGTTTATCGCTACACGATCGGGCAGCGACGCGGACTGGGCATCGCTCTGGGAGAGCCGGCCCATGTTATTGGCCTTGATGCACACACGAACACGGTTGTTCTGGGCTCGAAGGACGATCTTTTATCGTCACGGTTAATCGCCAAATCTTTCAATTGGTTAGTTGAAATTCCTGCAGAACCTTTTGAGGCGATTGTGAAAATCCGTTATAATCATCGGGGCAGCCCGGCGGTTGTCCACCCCGGAAAAGACGAAGCAGAAGTTCATTTCTCACAACCCGTCTCAGCAATAACCCCTGGACAAACCGCGGTAATCTATATTGAAACAAGCCTGGGACGCCGGGTCGTTGGAGGGGGTTGGATTGAAAAATCCATGCCGGATAAATCCGTATGAATCCGCTTAGACAACTCAATTTAGATCATAGCGTTAAGAAAGCTGCCATAATTCATTCCGGCGCAATTGGAGACTGCGTATTAACACTGCCGCTGGCAGTTTTTCTAAAACAAACACTGGGCTTTCATCAGGTGGACCTGATTGGAAGGACCGAATATACGAGTTTTTATCCGGCAAGAACCGCCATCGATCGCATTCGTTCCATCGAGTCTATTCCTCTGCATCGCCTGTTTGAATCACCCAACGATTTTATCCAGGAGGACCATACACGGCTGATTCATGCATTTTGTGAATATGAACACATCGTCAGTTTTCTGGGGACAGAAAATCCTGCTTTTGAGGAAAATCTGCTGTTCGTTATTCATTGCAGTCATTCCGGCGAGTTGACAATGCTTCCTATGACTCCCCAGGACCAGCAGCACGCCGCACAGTTCTATATTCATGAATTCATAAAGATGAATCCCTGTTTTGAATACGAGATATCGGATATCACCCGAGACATCTATATTCGCCCCCTGCCAACGGATATGACCGCCGGCAGCGACATACTAAGCAGGTTTGGAATCTCTGAGCAGGCTTCATTTTGCTTAATTCATCCGGGCAGTGGGGGAAAACATAAATGCTGGTCAACCGAAAAATTCATCTGTCTTGCCGAGAACATGCGAAAAAAGAACTTGGAACCAGTTTTCCTGTTTGGGCCGGCCGAACAGGAACGTCTTACAGGAGCATCCAAAGACCGATTTAGACAAGCAGGCCGCGTGTTGACTGAATTGGATTTGACATCTGTCTATCAGGTATTAACCTGTGCCGATTGCGTCGTTGGCAATGACAGCGGAATCAGCCATATTGCCGGGGCCATGGGCAAAAAAACGGAGGTCATATTTGGACCAACCAATCCAAAACATTATTGCCCTTTGGGGCCTAATGTAACGACCATCCAGGCAGATCTTCGCGACTTTGAAACGCAAAGCTTATAATTAGTATACATAAAAAAACCGCAGATATCCGGATGTGTTTTCATTTATCCCCGAAAATCTGCGGTCGTTTTTTTGTTTCGATTTCTATTTGGCTAAAGCCGAGATCGCATCCTCTTCAGCTTCATCTCTCAGAACAATCGTAGGTTTAACCAGAATTAAAAGAATACGTTTGTCTTTTGTCTGGCTGCGGTTGGAAAACAGACGTCCAACTAATGGAATCTTATCCAA
>JBHJNC010000111.1:0-5013 GCA_048497675.1 Gimesia maris | reverse complement strand
TTGAGCGTTTTTTGGCGGAGAAAATTCCTGTTATTGAACAGCTGAAAACCGCCGTTTTTATCAATGTCGCCGGTCAAACCATTGAAGATTATGTACATGTGACCGAAAGACTAAGCAATCTTTCCTGTATTGCGGGATTTGAGTTAAATATCAGCTGCCCGAATGTCAAGCAAGGCGGGATTACTTTTGGAACGGACCCTGCGTTGATAGAAGACATCACTCGCCAAGTCAAGGCTGTGTGCGGCCAAAAACCATTGATGGTAAAATTGACCCCGTCGGTTTCAGATATCACTGCTACCGCACAGGCTGCCGTTAATGGTGGTGCTGATGCGTTGAGCTTAATCAACACCTTTACGGCAATGGTTGTCAATATTGAAACTCGCAAGCCTGTCCTTTCCAATCGTACCGGCGGTTTGAGCGGTCCTGCGATAAAGCCAATCGCCGTCTATCTGGTAAATCGGGTTTACCAGGCTGTCGCAAAACCTGCGGGGATTCCGATTCTGGGACTTGGCGGCATCCGAACGGCATCAGATGCACTGGAATTTATGATCGCTGGAGCCTCGGCAGTCGCTATCGGCACAACTACGTTCAATGATCCTTCGGTTTCTGTTAAAATTATCGACGGTATGAAACAGTATTGCAGCCGACATGGCATAGAACGTATTTCGGATTTAACGGGCACCTTGCGATAAGCCATTTGTTAAGATATGATTTGATTTATTCACCTTGAATGGCCGACATATAGAGAAGCCAGAGGTAAGCGTATTATATGGATATACTTAAGCATTTATATGATTATTTCCCAGCCGCCGTTTATACCGGAAAAAGCCTGGTATTTATTAGCGACGAGTGGCGGGTGGAGCTTAAAGAGCATAAAAACAGCAGTTTTTCGTCAACGGCTAAATCAATACCCGTTGTGCGGGTAAGGATTTTCAAGAAGGCTCTAAATGGTGAGTTTCTTCCGGGTCACTACGAAGACTTTGAAATTGCCTCACCAAGTGAATTAGCGACGCAAATAGAACGATATATACAGTTTTCTGTAGGACAAAACCTGCGAGAAAATGTTTAACAGCTTTCATGGAAATCTTTAACTCAACCAAACAAGGTGTCTTTTTTACCGTCAAAGTCGTGCCCGGAAGTTCCCGGACACAAATTTCGGGGCTTGTTGGTCCAATGATAAAAATTAAGGTTGCTGCGGCCCCGGAAAAGGGTAAAGCAAATGACTGTTTGATTGATTATTTATCCGACCGGCTGGGACTGCGTAAGAACGCCGTAACTATTTTATCCGGGCATACAAGCCCTGTTAAACAAATTTGCATAGAAGGATTGCCTGAAACGCAAATCGAAAAACTTTTGCTACCGACAAACGTATAAACAAGATAATGAACCGACTAAAATTCAGTTTATTAGCATTTTGGATATGGTCGATGCTGGCCAGCGGCACAGTCTATGGCGACCTGAAAAACCAGGACAAACGCGGACTTTATATGACATCAATTGAAGGGGTCCTGCGGCTTTCCGATGATCAGATTGATTTGGCCACGGCCGCTTTAGCTTTGTCGCGCGAATGGGGCGCAAATCGAACCCCAGCCTATTATCGCGGCATGATTGATGATATGGCCGAAGAAATCCAATTACGTCTTGACAAAAAAAGACTTAATTCCGATTTTCGAGCCATTGCGGTAATCAATGAATACCTGTTTGAGGAGCTTAAATTCAAGGCCCTTAATACGGCGGACAATCCTGAAGATTTATTTCTGCACCGGGTGCTTGAAACCAAACGCGGCTATTGCCTGAGCCTGTCGATGCTGTATCTTTCGATTGCAGAACGTATAGGCCTGCCGGCCTACGGCGTGGTCGTGCCGGGGCATTTTTTCGTTCGTTACGATGACGGTCAGAAGCAATTTAACATTGAAACGACTTCCAACGGAGGAATCGCGGACGATAAACACTATCTTGAGAAATTCAATCCGCCTATTTCGGAACGCTCACTGTATTTCAAAAATCTAACTCAAAAGCAGACACTTGGCTGCTTTTTCAACAATCTTGGTAATTGTTATATGCAGCGAGGACAACTGGACTACGCCTATGACTACCTTTCGAAAGCGGTTCTGATTAACCCTTCACTGGCTGAGGCTCACACGAATCTGGGAAATGTTTTGCTTCAGCTGAAACGCCCCAATGATGCGATTGATCAATATGAGGCCTCACTTACCATCCTGGGCCGGGATGCGACGAATTACAATAATATGGGGAATGCCTATCTTCAGCTTGGCCGATTTGAGATGGCGAAAAATCTGTACCTCCAATCGCTGGATTTAAAGCCTGACTTTATTGATGCCTACCGCAATCTGGCTCAGGCCTATGAGGGGTTGGGCCGACTGGATAAGGCCATTGCTCAAATGCAGGCGGCCGTAGTGCTTAAGTCCGAAGATGCAATCAACAGCCTTTATTTAGGCCAGCTTTATCAGAAATCCGGGGATATCACCAATGCTCGTTTGGCCTACCAGAAAGCCCTGCGAACTGATTCGAAATTAGCTGCAGCGATGGCCGGACTCGGCAATCTGAGCCTTGATGAAAAAGATTATTCTATGGCAATACAGCATTTTCAGGCCGCTTTAAGCCTTGACCGATCCGATATCAATTCCTGGTTTGGCATGGCTTCCGCATTAAACGGTATGAACCGGCACGATGAAGAAATTGCTGCGTACCTGGAAATATTAAAACTGTCTCCGTCGCATCCGGCAGCCTTGCAGAATCTGGGCAATGCATATCTCAATCAGGAAAAGGCGGAAGACGCCGTCCGATGCTATAATGATGCGATTCGCCAGCTGCCGGACAATCCCGATTTACATCATAACCTGGGGATTGCTTATGTTCGTCTGAAACAATATAATAAGGCGATAGAGGCCTACCAGTCGGCCTTGAAATTGAACCCGGATAATGGTTCATATCATAAAGGATTGGCGGTTTGCTATTATCTGAATGGCGATACGCAAAAGTCAAAAAAACACGCGCTCAAGGCCCAAAGTCTGGGGGTCGAGGTGCCAAAAGAATTGTTGAACTAATTTTATAAGGAAGCACTGATGAATTCACGGGAACGGTTGTTAGCAGCGATTAACAACAAAAAACCGGACCGGCTCCCCTGCCAGGTTCACGGATGGATGGCTTACTACCTAAATACTTATCTTGATAAGATTGATCAGTGGGAAGCTTATCACAGATTTGGTTTTGACTATGTTATTTACAATTCCGTCAAGCATATTTTCGATGAGAAATCACTGGCTAACTGGAAGATGGAAATACTTGAATCCGGCTGTGATTCCGATGGAATCAAAAAAGCAAGATATGCATATCGCACGCCGGAAGGTTCGTTGTATTTATCACAGGGAACCAACCCGTATACAACGTTTGACACCGAACATCTTATTAAAGATAAAAAGGATTTTGAACTTTTCATCAAGTATTGGCCTATTCCCATAAAAATCGATTACTCATGCGTTGAATGCGACAAACAGCGGCTGGGTGATAAGGGAATTATGCGTACTTATGGCATCAATTATTTTTATGGCCAGATCAGCCCCTGGCAATCACTCTGTTTTCTGATGGGAACCGAAAACGCGATTATGACGGCAATGGATGACCCTAAATGGGTGCATTATGCCCTGGAAGCCATGCTTCAAAAAGCATTGCAGGTTATAAAGATGTCTAAAGGCTGTCCTATCGATTTAATTGAAATCGGCGGCGGTGCGGCATCCAATACCGTTATCAGCCCAGCCATGTTCGATGAGTTTTGTCTGCCCTACGATAAAATCCAAGTTGACGCAATTCATCAAATCGGCGGCAAAGTTGTTTATCATCTTTGCGGCGGCATGATGAAGATGGCCGATAGCGTCATTAAAACTGGCGCTGACGGGCTGGAGACCATGACGCCAAAGTCAATGGGTGGGGATTGCAACCTGGCAGTTGCCTCACAGAAATGGGGCGACAAACTCTTTTTCGTTGGCGGCTTTGATCAAAATGCGGGGTTTGAAAATGGAACGCCGGAGGATGCCAGAAGATTAGTCAGAGAATGCTTTGAAGCAACCAAAGAACACGGCGGTTATATTATTTCACCTTCTGACCACTTCTTCCATGGTTCCCCCGCAAATATACAAGCATTTGTTGATGAAGTTAAACAGTGTTACTATAACTAAATACTGGAAATTTTTGTACGAAAGGAGAAAGCTATGAATAAGGCAGTAAAGAAAACCCTGTCAATCCTTGGTATTGCAGTTGTTGCCCTGGTGATTGTGAGCGTAATTTTATTTTTGTTATTTGGCAATAAGGCCATCAAGATTGGCATTGAAACCGGCGGCAGCATGGCAATGAAAACCCCCGTCAGCGTCCAGAGTGTGAATTTATCGCTGCTGGGCGGTTCATTTGAAATGAAGGGGCTCAATGTCAAGAATCCTTCCGGCTATAATCATCCTGATTTTATGAATCTTGGAAAGGCCTATGTTAAACTGAATATCGGGAGCCTGACTAAGGATACTGTGGAAATCAGCAAAGTCGAACTTGAAAATATCCAGCTTACTCTGGAACAGAAGACTCTTACACAAAATAATCTGCAGGAAATTCTCAACAATCTTCCTAAGTCCGAACAGGCGGCTTCCGAGAAACCACAGCCTCAGGAAAGTAAGCCCGGCAAAAAAGTCGTTGTTAAAGAATTGGTCATCAATGGCGTTGAGGTCAAGGCCAAATTGCTGCCCATCGCCGGCAAGGCTGACACGATTACGATAAAACTTGACCCCATCGTAATGAATGACCTTGGCGATAAACCTATTGATGTCGCGGAACTGACAGGCAAAATCCTCAAGGCGATTGCTGTCGGCGTAACAAAGCAAGGCAAAGATTTACTGCCGATGGATATGATCACTTCCATCGGGGATAACCTTTCTGAAACAGGAAAGCAGGCCCTGGAGGCTGGTCAGAAAGCGATGGAAGGCGCCGCCGAACAAGGAAAAGGCCTTT
>JBHJNC010000110.1:0-2237 GCA_048497675.1 Gimesia maris | reverse complement strand
TGGATGTGGAAAAAGGCAGGCTTGGCGTTGGCGACAGGGCGGATGTGACAATCATCGACCCGAATCTCGAATGGACCATTGATGCCAATCAGTTTATCTCCAAAAGCCGCAATTGTCCCTATCATGGCTGGAACGTCAAAGGTAAAGTCATTAATACGATTGTTGCTGGGGAAATACGCTACTCGGCAATAGGGTAATCCAATGCCGGTTTTGATTGACGGATACAATCTGTTGCGGGCGGCCCAGAAAATCCTGGAGCAAGTCGATTTTACAGACTCGGATTTATGTGCGGTCCTCTGTGAGTTCCTGCGGCGTGTCGGTGACACTGGAACGATTGTGTTTGACGGAATTGGTCCTCCGAATAAAGAATGGATGATGGGCCTTCAGCGGCTGGAGGTGATTTTTTCAGGCCGGAACATCGAAGCCGATTCCGTGATTGAACAGCATATCCAAGAAAATTCAGCCCCCAAACGCCTGCTGGTTGTCAGCAGCGACCGGCGTATTCGGGCTGCCGCTAAACGGCGAAAATGCCCGGATATTCCGGCAGGGGATTTCTGGCTGCAGATGTGCAACACAGTAGAAAAACAGCTTCCTGTTCCCGAACCCAAAGCCAAACGCATTGGAATCAGCGATAAAGAAACCGACCGCTGGATGAAAGCCTTCGGTCTGGACAAATAACAGTTTTAGGTTGCTTATTCGGCTTTCTTAACGATGGTTACTGGAGCGATTTTCTCCAGATCGGCCTTGATTTTCTCGGCATCGCCAACCACGACAATCGTAAGCTTTTCCGGCTCTATGGTCTTATAGGCCAGTTTGACACAATCTTCATCCGTCGATGAAATCACCCCGTTCAGCAGGTTATCAAAATAATCCCCGCTGAGTTTTTCCGATTCCAGCAGCCATAAATCTTCGGCAATCTGCTGCGGTGTTTCGCGCCGACAGAGGAAGCTGCCGGTGATATAATCTTTCGCCAGGCTCATTTCCTCCTCGTTCGGCTTGCTTTCACGGAGTTTGGCGGCCAGGTCCAGAATGGTCTGAACTGTCAGTCCTGCCGATTCATTTTTGGTAAAGGTGCTGATGACAAATTGGCCGGAAAGCAACTGAGCTTCATAATAAGCCGAAGCGCCATAGGTCAGGCCCTTTTCGACCCGCAATGTCTCATTGACCCAGCTGTGGAACGAGCCTCCGAAATAATTGCTGACCACACGGCTGGTAAAGTAGTCCGGCTGGTCATGGCGAGTAATAGAACGGCAGCCGACGCGTATTTGCGTTTGGGCGCTGCCGGGGTTATCCACCAGCCAGATTTGCGTTTTTTCCTGGGCGGGGAACGTCGGATTCGCACTCGGCTTGGGGTTTGCCGCAAGATGCCATGGTCCGAAATACGTGTTTGCCAGAGCAACGGCCTTGTCCTTTTCAATGTCCCCGGCAAAGATAAGTACCGCATCTTTGTTGCCGGCATTGGCGGACCACCATTGCTTTAAATCCTCCGCTGTCAGCTGTCTGACGTCGTTGCTTTCGCCGATAACCGTCTGAGCATAACGGTGCGTTCCATACAGCCGTCGTGAAAATTCTTTTTCGGCCAGATATTCCGGATTCTGTTCATCAATCTGCAGCGATGTCAATGTTTGCTTCCGGAGTTTTTCAAATTCCGCCCCATCGAAAATCGGATTGAGCACCACATCAGCCAGCAATTCCATGCCTTTGTCAAGATGTTCCGTCAGGCAGCCCATATCGACCTGGCTGCTGTCCATCGAAGCGCTGCCGCTTAAGGAGATGGCGTACCGGGACAGTTCATTGGACAACTCTTTTTCGGAACGCGTTTTGGTTCCCCGCGTCAGCATTTGCAGGGCGAGATTGGTCGTGCCGACTTTTGATTCGGTTGTTGCTCCATTGAGCAGCCCGAGTTTAACGGTGACAAACGGCACCTCATGATTGGATACAACCAGCACACGAACGCCATTATCCAGTTTGTTTTCTGTGTACAACAGCTTCATATCGGGCTTGGCAGTTTTGGCAATTGGGGCCTTGGTTGGAAACGACTCGGGCCGCTGTTCCCCATCTCGTCCCGGCGGGGGAGCCTGGGTTTCCGGGGCGGCGGTTACCGGGGCGGTTTCATCGTCTTTGGTCGCCCCATCCGTATTTTGTTTGACCAGGACTTTAAATGTTCGATCAAATTGCAGATAGGTTTTAGCAACGCGCTGAATATCCGCTGCGGTAACTTCGCGTATCCGGTTCAG
>JBHJNC010000109.1:0-2147 GCA_048497675.1 Gimesia maris | reverse complement strand
GCCCAGACCGGCACAGGTAAAACGGCGGCTTTTGTGCTGCCGATATTAAACAAATTGTCATTGGCCCAACGGCCTGACAAGAAATCGGTTAAAGCCCTCATTTTGACGCCGACCCGGGAATTGGCTGTTCAGATTGAACAGGCCATTATCGGTTATGGACGATTTATGAAGTTTCATTCATTGGCGGTCTATGGAGGTGTCAGCATAGAAAACCAGACTCGTATTCTCCGGCGCGGGGTGGATATTGTTGTTGCGACTCCGGGCCGCTTATTGGACCATCTCCATCGCCGGAGTATTGACCTTAGGCAGGTTGAAGTGCTGGTGCTGGATGAGGCCGACCGGATGTTCGATATGGGCTTTATAAACGATGTCAAAAAGATTGTCGCCGCAACGCCGCAGACGCGTCAAACTCTGCTTTTTTCGGCGACGATGTCCAAAGAAGTCAAAACACTAACAACTGGGATACAAAAAGATCCGGTAACAATCCAGATTGGTAAACCTCGCAATCCAGTTGAAACGATCACGCAGTATCTTTATATGATTCGTAAGGATGCCAAAATGGATTTGCTGCTGTCGATGCTGACAGGAGAGCCGCGAATGGATTGCGTCCTTGTTTTTTCCCGTACCAAACATGGCGCAGACAAGATCAGCAAACGCCTGCAGCGAGCGGGTGTCGCATCGGTTGCTATTCATTCCGGCCGTACTCAGGGGCAGCGGCAGCGTGCGCTGGATGGTTTTAAGCGGGCGGAGTTTCAGGTGATGGTGGCTACGGATGTTGCCGCCAGAGGAATTGATGTGGATGGAATTTCCCATGTGATCAATTTTGATGTGCCGAATTTCGCGGAAGATTATGTGCATCGTATCGGTCGGACCGGACGTGCGAATGCCACCGGTGATGCGATTACTCTGGTTTCGCCGGATGAAGAGAAGCATCTTCATCAAATTGAAAAGTTCATTGGACGTAAAATCAAACAGGAAAAGTGTCCCAAGTTTGCGAAAAGCGTGCCTGTAGAGGCTTCGATGAAATCAGAATCGAAGCCGCATGTGGCCAAGCCGGTGCCGGGTAAAATCCATAAGCCGCAGGATGGGACTCCAAAGAAAAAAGATAAAAAGAAGAAGCGGTTTTTCGGATTCGGAAGAAAAAATAAGCGTTAAAATAAGTCTTTAAAATGACTTTCTGGCATGCCAGAAAGTCATTTTTTGTTTACAATTCGGTGTCATCTGAGAATGTGACGCGGAGCACTTCTTCGGTTGTGGTTAGCCCGTTTAATAGACGCTCAACGCCGCTGCTCATCAAATCGCCAAAACCTTTTTTGCGAGCCAATGCACGGACTTCGTTTTCGCGTCTTCCTTCAGCAATTGCCTGACGGATTTCGCCATCAACGATAAGAAATTCAAATATCGGCACTCGGCCCCGGTAGCCGGTATTGTTGCAATTCGAGCATCCTGCGCCTTCGAAAAGCTGTGCCCTCTGCAGCATTTCCGGCGTGATGCGGAGCCGGTTAATCATTTCGTGATTGAGGGATACCGGCTTTCGGCATTTTTCGCAGACGCGTCGAACAAGCCGCTGAGCTAAAATCAAATTCAGAGAGGATGCCAACAGATATGGCTCTAATCCCATGTATACAAACCGGCTGATCGCGCTGCAGGCGTCATTGGTATGGAATGTGCTGAGGACCAGGTGGCCTGTCATAGAGGCTTTAATGGCAATTTCCATCGTTTCTTTGTCGCGAATTTCGCCAATCAGGATAATGTCCGGGTCTTGTCGCAAAATCGCTCGCAGACACCCGCCAAAATTCAGATTGATTTCCGGCTTGACCTGGGTCTGGTTGATGCCCGCCAGTCGATATTCGACCGGATCTTCAACGGTGGTTATATTCTTACGCGGGTCTTTCAGCTCGTTGAGAGCCGAATAGAGGGTGGTGCTTTTGCCGCTGCCGGTCGGGCCGGTGACAACAATAATGCCGTGAGGAAGCTGCAAGACCCGTCGAAATCTCTCCAGCATGGGAGCGTCTAAGCCCATCGAGTTCAGGCTGTGGTTGACCGCGCCTCGGTCCAGAATACGCATGACAATTTTTTCGCCGTAGATGGTGGGTAAGGCTGATACACGCACGTCAATATCAGCGCGATCTTTACCCATGCGAATC
>JBHJNC010000108.1:0-2285 GCA_048497675.1 Gimesia maris | reverse complement strand
TCAAGGATTACGGCCTGCTGGAAGAATAGCGGGTATCTGACATAAACTGCGTATTCTTTCGGAATGTTTCAGATACAGAAGGAATCCCATCAATGGGCAATCTGAACCAAAGAAAAGAGACAATCGGCAACCCCATCCGGGTGGGGGATTCCATCGCCGCGACAACGACGCTGTATTAGTATAACACCCATTGGCAGGTGCTCGTTGAAAAGAATGCAGATTTAAAATCCCTTGGAAACGGGATATGGGATTGGGGATCAGTTGGACTCCGAGTGTTCGGGCTTTATCGCCTCAGGCGATTTCAGCAGTTTGATGCCGCCGAAGTAAATGCCGAAGGCTGACGTGATAATCATCCCAAAGATGCGGTACAGAATCGATAGGGCCATCGCCCGGCCGGGATCCAGATTGAGCTGGCTGCCGAGGAATGCATACGCGATTTCACGCACGCCGAGGTTGCCGGGAGTGATGATCAGATAGCTGGTAACCTTCAGCAGGATAAAAAACATCGCCAAAACCGGAATCGAGGCCCTTTGTGCATTGTCGCTCAGACACAGCTGCAAAATCACGATATTGTTGATGAAGTTCAGCAGGTTCGCTGCGACCACCATCGTCAGCATTTTTGTATGCCTGATGCTTCCGACGGTGATGGTCAGCAGTTCAGACAGTCGCGCATGAAGCCTGGTCCAGATTCCCTCTTTCGGAAAAATCCGCCGGAAAAGCAGTTCAAGGCCTATGGGTACAAACCAGCAGGCAGCCATCGCCCCGATAATCCACCATACCGAAAGCGAGCCGATATGAAAGGCAGGGGCAAAGCAGCCGATGACGGCGGCAGAAAGCAGGATATTCATCGCCGCGTCAATCCACAGGAACGCGAAGATTCCGCTGAGATAGTGGGTATAGGCAACATCGAATTTGGTTTTCAGGTAGACTGCACGAAAGACGCCGCCGGCCTGTGGGGCAATACTGCTGAGAAACCGGCCCAGAATGATCGTTTTAAAGAACGTCCAAAAAGGGAACGGCCGGCTGGTGCATTGCCTGAGGATAAAATAGAATTGGAACGTATAGAGAAATAAATGCAATGTGAATAAGGCCAGAAGGGCAACTACGACACCGGCTGGCATGGATGTGAACAGTTCAAGGCCCTGTCGATTGTGATAGAAGTACCAGCCTACCCATAAAATACACAATACCGCAAGCCCCCATTGCAAGGGCTTACGGTATTGTCTGACTGAGTTTATGCCTTTCAAGCTGTTAATCGACCGCGACGACTTCTTTGATATCGCTGAGTTTTTGTCTTAACACGCGCTCAACACCCATCTTCAGAGTCATGCGAGCGCCGGGACAGCCCCGGCAGGCGCCCTGCAGGCGAACTCGTACTGTTTTATCCGCATCGACGCCGACCAATTCGATGTCGCCGCCGTCATTTTGCAGCATCGGCCGAATACTTTCGATGACCTCGGCCACTTGATCATCAAACGTCTTTGAACATCCGCAACCTTCGCACATAGTCGTACTCCTATAAAAAAGTTAGCAATGCAGACATTTTACTGTCTTGCTCGTATTTGTCTATTCTTTTTATCCGTTTCGAATGTTCACGAAAAAAACGCTGTATGGACGAACTTTTAGAGGAATATCTGGTGTGGTTTTAAGGTCTTACTGGGCATAAGGTTGTAAATTACGGGCTGGGCGGACGATTATCGAACTGCAGCAACAATCTTGCGATGAGCAAGCGACCAGCGGGAGCGGGGCAATCTACGCAAACACTTCCCTGATCTTACCTGCCTAAAGGCAGTACGGGCGACCGGAATCGAACCGACATATCTAGCTTGGGAAGCTAGTGTTCTACCACTGAACTACGCCCGTGAGTATTTATAAGTACTTATTTGACAGTCCTATACACAAAAAACAGGGATTTGTCAATAGAGAAGGATATTATTTATCCGCTTTTTTCTTCGCGGGCGCATTGCCTGAGCCTAAAATGATGGCAATCCAGCGGGTATCCTCATTACTTTGCAGAACAATTTTAACCGCCATGGTCAGCGGGACCGACAGCAGCATCCCGACTGGACCTAAGATCCAACCCCAAAATGTCAGCGACAAAAACACCACCAGAGTAGAAAGCCCGAGCCGTTGGCCAATCAAGATAAGTTCGAGGAAATTACCCAGAACGCCGCACACAACGCCGTAACCGGCGGCCACCAGCAGGGCCTTGCTTAGTCCGGCTTGAACCAATGCCATTAATATAGGCGGTATTGCAGACAAAATCGCACCGATATTAGGGACAA
>JBHJNC010000107.1:0-2546 GCA_048497675.1 Gimesia maris | reverse complement strand
ACCCCAGGTGGCGATGACATTGCGTTTTTGGAAGCACTGAGGCTCCAGAATTTTGAACAAATCAGCCGCGAGGTATTGTGTGAATTTGTAGAGCGATTTCAAAGCTCTAAACTCAAACGAGCGCAACATACTATTGCAGCTATTCTTGATGAAGGCGAGGGTATTGAATTATGAAGGATTATTTAAAACAGCAGGTCGAAAAAATTCAGGATCCGAATTTTGCCCGATGTCTTGTTCGTGAATATTTACAGGCAAGAACGCTGGAGTGTCTTCAGGAACAGGGCGCTTTTGCAAACTGGGCATTTGTCGGCGGAACCGCTTTAAGATTCCTCTTTTCGCTGCCCCGTTTTTCTGAAGACCTGGATTTTTCAACCACAGCACCTGGCGTAGAAGATAATTTTGTATTGCTGATGGAAAAAATCAAGAGCAGGTTCCTTGCTGAAAACTATGCAGTAACAATTAAAGCCAAATCTGCCAAAACGGTCATGGCTGCCTTTGTTAAGTTTTCCGGCCTGCTTTATGAACTGGGGCTGTCGCCGCTAAGCTCTGAGGTTGTTTCCATCAAAGTAGAAATTGATACCAATCCGCCGGCTGGTGCGAAGCTGGAAACCAGTATTATTCGAAAACATTGCCTTTTAAACCTCCAGCATTACGATAAAGGTTCCTTGTTGGCGGGCAAACTGCATGCCCTATTTACTCGCCAATATACCAAAGGCCGGGATTTATATGACCTGATGTGGTATCTTTCCGACAGAACATGGCCGGAACCAAACATGCTTCTGTTAAACAATGCTCTCATGCAGACCGTATGGGCAGGGCCGAAATTGGAGGGCGCAAACTGGCGACAGCACATTGCCGCCCGAGTAAACGAACTCGATTGGCACAAAGTTCTTGCAGATGTGAAACCCTTTATTGAAAAACAGAGCGATTTGCAGATGTTGACCAAAGAAAATCTCATCAAGCTGCTCAAGGACACGGCCCAATCGGTTGTCCTTAAGCATAGCAAGGAAATAAATTCGTAGAAATAGGGATCATAATCATTTCGTTTTCGTTTGCGATCCTGTTTTACCCGCAACAAGTTATACGAGGCCTGATTGGGTGTCAAATCACCCAACAAAAAAGCCTTGTAAGTAGTTTACTTACAAGGCTTTCTGTTCATCGAGGCCGACGGGGGTCGAACCCGCAACCTTCGGATCGACAGTCCGATGCTCTAACCAATTGAGCTACGGCCCCAAAGAGACGAAGATTAAACCCTATTTCCCGTCTTCTGTCAACTGTTTTTTGTGGCGAAATTAAAAATCTTTATTTCCTGCAATGGCAGGCACTTATGATGATTTCGCCCGCTCAGCCAGCTTTTTGAGCAAAATCTCGCTAATCACTTTTGGATTTGCCTGTCCCTTGCTCATCTTAATCACCTGCCCGGTCAAAAAGCCCTGTGCTTTCTGGGCTTTTTTGCTTTGGGTTATTACATCCTGCACCGCTTCGGCGTTGTCTGCCAGAACCTGATCGACCATCGCCTCAATTGCCCCGGCATCGCTGGTCTGAATCAAATTGGCCTGTTTGGCAATCTGTTCCGGGTCGGCGTCATTATTGACCATTTTTTCATAAATCTGTGCCGCGGCCGTTGCGCTGATCTGGCCTTTGTCTGCCAGTTGTGCCAGCCTGGCCAGATTGGCCGGGCTGATTCCCAACTCGGCAACCGTTACGCCGTTCTGATTGGCCAGCTTTTGTCCGGTTTGGGTTATCAGATTGCATGCCCGTTTAGGTTCCGCCCCGGCCGACACTACCGCATCGAAGTACTCGGCGGTCGCTTTATCGCCGGTTAAGACCTGCGCATCGTAATCGCTAAGTCCAAACTGCGATACGAACCGGCGTTGCTTTTGCAGCGGCAGTTCGCCCAACCGGGATTGAATTCGGTTGAGCCATTCCTCATCCAGTTCGACCGGTACCAAATCCGGCTCCGGAAAGTAGCGGTAATCGTGGGCTTCTTCCTTGACCCGCTGCAGGACGGTTACCTGATTGACATCGTCCCAGCCGTACGTGCGTTTATTGCCCATCTGCAGCGTCTTGCCGGTTTCGATAAATTCATCGAGCTGCCGCCGGATTTCGTAGGCGACGCTGCGTTCAATGGCACGGAACGAGTTGAGATTTTTAATCTCGCAAATCGGCGTTTTATACGTTTGTCCGTCTTTATAAATATGCAGATTGACATTGGGCTCGAACCGCATGTGGCCTTTCTGCATATCGGCTTCGGACACGCCCAGATAGCGTACAATTCGCTGGAGCTCCTGTGCCATCTGCCGCACCTCGGCGGGGGAATTCATATCGGGCGCGGTTACAATTTCCAGCAGCGGAGCCCCGGCACGATTCAAATCAATCGCCGAGAAATTCCCCAGCTCGTGTGAGTTTTTGCCCGCGTCTTCTTCGAGATGGGCGCGAATGATGCCCACGCGTTTAATGCTGCCGTCTTCGAGGGGAATTTCGATAAAGCCATTTTGGCTCAGCGGCAGGTCGTATTGGCTGATTTGATAATTCTTCGGTAGGTC
>JBHJNC010000106.1:0-4866 GCA_048497675.1 Gimesia maris | reverse complement strand
CCCCAGACCGTCTTGAAAATGTGCAAAGGCCGCAGCGCATGGATTGGTGCTTGTGCAGATGTTGGGCATTGGGCACGCAGCGGCTTAAATCCTGTAGAATGTCTTGCTAAACTGCAAGGCCGAATCCACGATGTTCACATTAAAGAAGTCGATATCCCGGAACCCAAAGAAGGGGATTGGGGCAAAGACGTTGTTTGGGGGCAAGGACAGGGACGTATCGAAGGGGTTCTTAAGGAACTTCATCGTCAAGGATATACCGGTACGTTTTCAATTGAATATGAGGATGCCTGGGACAATAATTTACCATTGATTCGCCAGAGTATTGCCTATTTTAACAGTGTTGCTTCTTCGCTGAAACCGTCCGGCTGGACCAATTTATTTGCAACGGATTTGTCGAATGCTGATTTTAAGGCCGGAAGCTGGACACTTCAAGAAGATGTATTAGAGTTGGTTGGCGGCAGCGATATCTGGACCAAAGAAAAGTATGGAGATTTTATTCTTGACTTTGATTTTAAGGTTCAGAATCATACCAACAGCGGCGTTTTTCTCCGAGCCGGCAATCAGGATTGGCTGCCGTGGGCTGAAGTGCAGATTGCGGATTCGTTCGGTCAGGACCTTTCCAGGCATATCTGTGGTGCCATTTTTGATATACAGGCACCGGCGGTCAATGCGGTACTTCCGCCGGAGCAGTGGAACCGGATGACCATCAAGGCGGAAGGGGCAAAGATTACAGTGCTGCTGAATAATCGATCAATTGTCGATATTAATCTTGACAGATGGGACAAAGCTGGACAAAATCCGGATGGAACAGAGAAGAAATTTAAGGATATAGCTTATAAAGATTTGCCCCGTAAAGGAATCCTGGGTTTTCAGGACCACCGTGACGGTACTAAAGTCTATTATCGTAACATAAAGATCAAAAAATTCTAAATCAAACGGAGCATAAGTATGATGAATCAGAAAATAAATCGTCGTCAATTTATGGGTACAACAGCGGCCATTGGCGCCGGCCTCTTTGTTGGCAACAGTGTCTTCGGACAAACGGAAGGCTCCAAGGATGTAATCAATGTTGCCTTGCTTGGCGCTGGGGAACAGGGCCAGGTATTAATGGATGCGGTATTGAAGCTGGGAGATAATTCAGGGATCCGTTTCGTGGCCGTATGTGATATTTGGAAACAGATGAATCTGGCACGTGTCTCGCGCCGTTTGGAGTCTTACAAGGCTCAGGGACATAAAGGGACGCCGTATGTCGATTATAAAGAGATGCTGGATACCGAAAAAGACCTGGATGCCGTGATTATTGCAACACCTGATTTCTGGCATTCTGAACATACCGTTGCTTGTCTTGAAAAAGGACTTCATGTGTATTGTGAAAAAGAAATGAGCAATACCATTGAGGGTGCACGCCGTATGGTTGAGGCGGCCAATAGAACGGGTAAACTGCTGCAAATCGGTCATCAGCGCCGCAGTAATCCCCGCTATCAGTATTGCTATGACAAATACATACAGGAAGCAGGGTTGTTAGGACGGATTACAACGATTAATGGACAGTGGAATCGCAGTAAGGCTTCCTGTGAAGACCTTGGCTGGCCGGAAGGACGCGAGATTGATGCCGAAACGCTGAATAAATACGGTTTTAAAGATATGCATCAGTTCCGCAACTGGCGCTGGTTTAAAGGTCTTGGCGGCGGCCCCATTGTTGATCTGGGAAGTCATCAAATTGATATTTACAGCTGGTTCCTTAACAGCCGGCCCAAGAGTGTTATGGCCAGCGGCGGGATTGATTACTGGAAGGGGCACGAATGGTATGATAACGTGATGGCTGTTTATGAATTCCAAACCCCCGCCGGTACGGTCAGAGCGTCGTATCAAACCCTCACGACCAATAGCGCAAATGGATATTTTGAATCCTTTATGGGCGACAGGGGAACGTTGATGATTTCTGAGTCGGCAAATCGCGGCAGCATTTACCGTGAGAATTGGGTTAATGAAGAGGATTGGCAGCAGTGGGTTGATAAAGGTTACCTCACGAAAGTTGAAGGCAAGCCGGCCCCGGCCAAAACAGATGGTGCGGTTCTGGATGTTCGCGAAGGAACTTATGCCCCGGCGGAATACAAGATACCGGTGACGATGAATGTGCCTTATCATCAGCCGCATTTGGTCAATTTCTTTGATTCGATTCGAGGCAAGGCGAAATTGAATTGCCCCGCGGAGATTGGCTTTGAAACGGCAGCGATGGTTCTGAAAGTCAATGAAGCCGTCGAAAAAGGATGTCGGCTGGAGTTTGGTCCGGAAGAATTTAAGGCTTAAACCATAAGTGTGGAGAACTGCATAGTGAATCGGATCTTATGGATATCTGCGTCAGTGTTGCTGCTGGCCTTTTCAGCAGGGGCACAGGAAACAACGCTGTTGGGCGAAGGCAATGACGGCAATCGCAGTACGCCAGTTCATGTGCTGGAGCTGCTGGATGAAAATGGCAAACCGATTCGTCCTGCGGACAAGGATCCTAAGCCCTTTTCAACCCGCCAGACCTGCGGCAAGTGCCATGATTATGACAAAATCAGTCATGGCTGGCATTTTAATGCGAATCAACCGGATGTGCCGGCGGGACGCAATGGTCAGCCGTGGGTACTTGCGGATCCGAAAACCCGTACTCAGCTGCCGATTTCAGGCCGTGGGTGGGAAGGAACTTTTAAGCCCGAGCAGTTAGGCTTGTCGTCTTGGGATTTTATGATTGCCTTCGGCAGTCATTTCCCCGGCGGAAGCTACGGTCAAATGGATGCTGCAGATCCGGAACAGGTGATTCGTCAGAATATCAGCGGCAAATATGAAATTAATTGCCTGGCCTGTCATCATGCGGATTCTCATCAGGATCAGAGTCTGGCTGCATTGCAGCTTGCTCGTCAGAATTATCGCTGGGCGGCCGCCGCTTCCAGCGGAAAAGCGACTATCAACGGAACCGCTTCTTCGCTGTCGAGTTTTTTTGATCCGGAGTTCGATGAGGGCATCAAAACAACTTATAAAGAGGGTGTGTTTGACAAGGATGACAAAGTCTTTTTTGATATTAGTGGCGAGCCTGAAAACCAGCGATGTTATTTTTGTCATTCCAGCCAGGATATGCGAGTCGGTGAGCCGAATGAATGGACACGGGACCATGACGTACATACCGCCGCGGGATTAAACTGTGTCGATTGTCATCGCAACGGTGCAGACCATCAAATCGTACGGGGCAATGCTAATGCTGCAGGGACCGCTGAAACGCTTTCCTGTCAAGGCTGTCATTTGGGCGTCGAAGGCCGAACAACTCCGGTGGCTGGGCGCCTCGGGGCCCCGACTCCACGTCATGCGGGAATTCCGACGATACACTTCGAGAAGTTAAACTGTACGGGGTGTCATTCCGGAACATTTCCGGATTCAGACCCAGGCCGGTGGCGTACTGCTCAAATGCATAAACTGGGTCTACATGGCAAACATAAGCAGGATCTGCGGCAACCCCATGTTTATGCCCCCGTTTTGCTGAAAGATCGAGACGGCAAGATTGGTGCAAATTATCTAATCTGGCCGGCGTTTTGGGCGATGTTGAAAGGGGATAAGATTACTCCGATACTTCCCGATAAAGTTGCGAGTGCTGCAGGCAGTCTTTTATCGGCAGATGTCAAACAAGAAGACGACTGGAAGCCTCTGACTGAAAAGCAGATCGGCGAAGTGCTTAAATTGCTTCCTAAGCAAGAGGGCAGTTTGCCTGTCTATGTCGCCGGAGGCAAGCTGTACCAGTTGGGTGCCGATGGCGTGTTGCAGTCTTCGTCACATCCAGCGGCAAAGGCTTATGCATGGCCTATGGCACACGATGTCAGGCCGGCAGCGCAGTCGCTTGGGGTTCGCAAATGTGTGGATTGTCATACGACTGATTCGCCTTTCTTTTTTGCGGGTGTTGAACTGGACAGCCCTATCCAACAAAACAAACAAGTTGTTGAAATGGTTGAACTGCAGGGTATTGATCGATTTTATATGTGGGCATTTAATGCTTCTTTTGTCTTCCGTCCAATGCTGAAAGTGGTGGTATTCGCCTCCTGCGGAGTGATAGGATTCGTGTTGCTGGTCTATGGACTTAGAGCTCTTGCGGCGATGTCGAGGGCTTGTACTGAGGAGACAGAATAATGTTTAAAATAGCTTCTCTTGTTTGTTTTGCAGTGGTCATTGGCGGCATTCTGCTGCATAGTCTTGTTTTTCCATGTGGAAGTAAACCTCGTTTTACTCCCAAGGCGATAATTCGAAAATGTGTTCATTTAGTCACATTACTGTTTTTGGAGCAGCATCGTTCGTGGATATCGCGTTTCCGAAAACTGGCTTTTCTGCTCGGACTGCTTTGTTTTGTGGTCCTGCTGCTGACAGGCTTTTTGCCGCTCCTGTTAGGCGGCCGTTTAGAGGGCTATTGGCTGATGCTGCACGCAACAGTTGCACCCGTATTTATCGCTTGTGTTGCTTTTGTGGCCGCCACTGGCGGAGAACGATATCGATTGACCAGTCAGGACAGTGAGTATTTTGTCCAGCTTTTCAAAACCCGAAAAACACAGCGTATCTGCGGTGCAGCGGTTTCAGGCGCCAGCAAAATTGGTTTCTGGCTTCTTCTGATTCTATCGCTGCCGGTCGCGTTATCTATGGTAATCAGTATGACGCCGCTTTTCGGTACAACAGGGCAAATCTTCTTGTTCGATTTGCATCGTTGGAGTGCTTTAGCGTTTTCTCTGGCCGCTTTATGGACGGTTTATGTTGTAGTCCGTAACCAGATTCGTAAGGATATGTAATACTAATTCATTCAGGGAGAGTACAATGGCAAATTGCGAATTACCTAACTATTTAACTGCA
>JBHJNC010000105.1:0-3696 GCA_048497675.1 Gimesia maris | reverse complement strand
GTGGCCATTCAGTACGATGGGCTGGCCGGAACAAACGGATGCTCTTAAAGCGTTTTATCCGACCAATGTGCTGTGTACCGCCCGCGAAATCATTACGCTGTGGGTTTCGCGTATGGTGATAATGGGGCAGTATTGCGTCGGCGATATCCCCTTTAGCGATGTCTATATTCACGCGATGATTCAGGATGGTCTGGGCCGTAAGATGTCCAAGAGTCTGGGCAATGGCATTGACCCGCTGGCGATTATTGAAAGCCACGGCGCCGATGCGATGCGGTTTACGCTGGCGATTATGACGACCGATACGCAGGATGTGCGTATGCCGGTTGCACCGTTGACGCTGCCGGACGGCCGGACAGTCAACAGTTCGCCCAAGTTTGACAACGGCCGCAACTTCTGTAATAAGCTGTGGAACGCCTCACGGTTTGCGATGATGAACTTAGAGGGCATTAACCCTGAGGCTTTTGACGCGTCAAAGATGGATATGACGGACAAATGGATTTTGTCTCGCCTTGCCGCAACGGTCAAAGAAGCAACCGACGCCCTGCGGACCTATCGCTTCAATGAGCCAGCCAGTGCCCTGTATAAATTCTTCTGAAATGACTTGTGCGATTGGTATCTCGAATGGGCCAAGCCCCGTATGGCCGATCCCGCCCAGCGGCCGATTGCTCAGAATGTGCTGGCCTTTGTCCTTGACCAGACGCTGCGGCTGCTGCATCCGTTTATACCGTTTATTACCGAGGGCATTTTCCAGAATTTGAAAACCATCGCTCCGGTTCGGGGGCTGGGCACACTTGCCGCCGCGGATAATACAGATTCGATTATGGTTGCTGCCTGGCCGCACGGGTTGGAGCAATTTATCAATCCAGACGTGGAGCGAAAAGTCGAGACATTGCAAAATGTTATTCGCGGCATCCGCGACATACGCAATAAATACAATCTGTCGCCGGCGTTGAAGTTAGTCGGCTCGATTAACGCCCCGCAGGAACGTATCGCGGTGCTGACTGAAAATCTCGCCTTGATGTCCGATTTGGCGGGGATGGAAAAATTGGCGATTCAGTCGGGTCTGACCCGTCCGGCCAATTCCGCCGCGGCTATCGTCGAGGACCTGCAGGTTTATGTCCACGATGTGGTCGATGTGGAAGCCGAAAAGGTCCGCCTGCAAAAACAGAAAGAGTTTATCGAAAACGGTATTCGTCCCTTGCAGGCAAAATTGTCCAACGAAGGCTTTGTTAGCCGTGCCAAACCGGAAATCGTCGAACAAAGCCGCCAAAAACTCAAGGACCTCGTTGACCAGTTAGCGGCGGTAGAGAAAAACCTGACCGAGCTGGGATAAAAGGGGATTTCAAATTTAAGATTTGAGATTTTTGAAAGGTGACGTATGGAAATTCCGATGGAGTTATCGCAGATTCTGATCAATGAACAGGCCGATCAGCAGGTGATTGTGCTCAAAGAACTCAATGGCAAGCGGAGTTTCCCTATCGTTATCGGGATGCCGGAGATTCTGGCTATTGACCGCCGGCTTAAAGGCATTCAGCTGCCTCGGCCGCTGACCCACGATCTGCTGGGGCGTGTGATCGAACAGCTTGGCGGAGTGATTGAGAAAATCGTCATTGCCGACTTGAGGGACCACACATTTTATGCCTTCATTGTCGTTCGGCAGGGGGATAAACTTATCAATATCGACAGCCGGCCGTCAGATGCGATTGGCCTTGCTTCGGGACTTAACGTGCCTTTGTTTGCGGAAGAGCGGGTTTTTGAGCAGTTGGAGCAGTGAGGTTGGCAATAATTAACAGGCCAACGCCGATACAAAGCAGGCTGTCGGCGACGTTAAATGTCGGCCAGTTGTAGCGAATGACAGGTATCAGCACATCGATGAAATCCCGCACATGGCCGTTGAGAAACGCCCGGTCGTAGAAATTTCCGACAATCCCGCCCAAAACGCAGGCCAGGGCGACCTGCATAATCCGGCGGCGAATGGAGCCGAACAGGAAAATTCCCAGAACGACCAGAAATGCTGCCGCCGAAATGCCCGTCAGAAACCACCTCTGTCCGTGCAGGATACTGAATGCGGCCCCTGCGTTTTCCCGCAGAATAAAATTGACATAACCGTCAATAATCGTATAGGTCTCGCCGGGCACCGTCGGCAGCCACTTAAAGACGGCAGCCTTGCTCCATAGATCAAACGCTGCTCCGCCGACGGCAATCGGCCAAAACAGCAAATGCCCGACAAGGTCAGGCATTCGTGAGAATATTCGGGATGGATTTGACAGGATACTCAAACGGTTTGCTCGGCTACTTGGTGTATTTTTCCATCAGCTTTGTCAGTTCCGGCTGGTCGGATTTCAGCTGCAGCGAGATATTCCATTGTTCAATGGCCAAAGCCTGAAGCTGTTCATTATTGTTGTTTTTAAGAGCCTGAAGCATATAGGCAACGCCTAAGCCTTTATGTGCCATCCAGTCGTTATCGTCGATGGCAACCGCCTGTTTGTAGCTTTCCACGGCCGCATCGGTTTCTTTGAGCTTGAGCTGAGCAAATCCCATATATTGGTGAGCTAAACCGTGGTCCGGCTTGATGGCGATAGCGTCGGTCAGCAGTTCTTTTGCCGCACTGAATCGTCCGGTGCGCAGATATGCGGCGGCCAGAGGAACCATAATATTCGGGTCATTGCCTTTCAGTTCCATTGCCCGCCGGTAGGCGTCGATGGATTCGGTGTGGCTCTTCTGTGCACTGTAAACATCCCCCAAAAGCAGCTCTACTTCGCCGGAATTCGGGTCAATCGTTTTGGCTTTCTGGGCATACTCGAGAGACGGGGCATATTCTTTCAGCTCATAATAGCAGCGTGCCGCATTATAGTGGGCTTCATAATGTTTTTCGTCAAGCTTGCAGGCGTTGACATACGCTTTGACTGCACGGACAAAATCTTTCATTGCCTGGGTCACTTTGCCGAGATTGAAAAAGTCCTTGAAAGACCAGGGGTCGATTTCTGTGGCTTTCTCATAGGCGGTGGCACTGTTGGCATAATCCATCTGCGTCTGGTAGATGTCTCCCTTCATCGAGTAGGCCAGGGCAAAATCCGGATCCAGCTCGGTGGCCAGGTCGAGTTTTTTGAGGGCTTCTTTGTGATCGTTCAGTTCGTTGAGCATCATTGCGTCAACATAGAGACTGACGGCCTGGGCTTTCTGCTCGTCCATTTGCTCGGCAACCAACTGGGTTTCATTGGGTTCACTAACCTGGGTGGTGGGAGTGCACCCGGTCAATCCCCATACCAAGGCAGCACATAACACACATCCTAATGCCAGACGAGCCTGAATAAACGTCATACTATATCCTTTCATCTTTTGCCGGGATTGCCGAAAAGCCTTGCCCGGAAAGCAGTTGTAACTATCGATAAAAACAAGCGGTAATTATATGTCCCCCGTGCGGCGTTGTCAAAGTTTTTTGACCTAAAATAATCCGAAAAATTACCAAAAAAACCGCTGGGCAGTCCAAAAAATGCCAAAAACAGATTTGACTTTACGCCTTAATCCGATTATAGTGCGAACCCCGTATGGACTGCCGTAGGATTGTGCCTTCGGCAGTGAAAACTAATTTTCAAGCAGGATGAAAAATAAAATGCCGATACTTGTACAAAAGTTTGGCGGTACGTCCGTGGCCAACGCGGAAAAGATTAAACGCGCCGCCCAGCGGGCGATTAA
>JBHJNC010000104.1:0-4550 GCA_048497675.1 Gimesia maris | reverse complement strand
GTGCGAATCTATCTAATTCCAATCTGACGGGTGCAAACTTCTACTTTTCCTGCCTGAGTAGTGTGATTTTGACTGACGCGACGATAAAAGGAGCGAACTTCGGAGATACAACATCAAAAGGCTTTACATCCTGGCGGCTATATTCGACGGCCAGCTATAATAATAAAGACTTAAGCGGAGTAAACCTTGGCTATAACGATCTTTCGAATTGGGACTTTTCAGGGCAGAATCTGACTAACTCCCTGTTTGATGATTCTATTCTTGCCTACACAGAATTCTCTTTTGCAGATTTGCGAAAAGCACACGGTTGGTATTCTGAAGAAACAACAATTGTTCGCAATACCATTCGGCCGGATGGTGAGGTTCGGGGGCTGAATATGCTGGCTTATGAAGAATTAATAATACTGAATTTGGATTTAGGGATAACCATCACGCAAGAGATGGTTCTGGCGGAGGATTCATCGCTGCGGTTTGTGCTGGATGGCAATCCGTGGGGTTCGACAATTACACTGGCTTCGGGGATTGTGCCGGATTTGGGGGGGTTTTTATATCTGGATTTTGCGGCCGGGGTGGATGCGGCGGCGCTGGTGGGGACGACGTTCGATTTATTTAACTGGAACGGGATGCTGGCCGGCGGAAACGGCTTTTATCAGGTGGAGGCGGGGGAAGGGTATCAGTGGGATTTAAGTCAGCTTTATACGACGGGGCAAGTGACGCTGTTAAGTATTCCGGAGCCGGCGACGATGGCGCTGCTGGCATTAGGCGGGATACTGGCTGCAAGAAAACGAAAATAGTCATTGAACCCCTTTCGGGGTTAAGATAATGGGGCGGATATAATCATTCGACCCCACAAAAGCGGGGACAGGTCATGGGCAAACACATAGTCCGTAGGATGAGCTATGCCCATGCGGCATAATTTACTCCGAACCAAGGTGGCTGCGTAGAAATTCACGCAGGTGGGGGTATTGGAACGTAAAGCCGGCGGCCAGGAGTTTTTCGGGGATGGCACGGACGGACGAGAGCAGCACTTCATCGGCAAAACCGCCGGGCAGCATCCGCAGCCCAAATGCGGGAATTCGAAAGATCGCCGGGCGTCTGAGCGAATCGGCCAGCCATTGCGTCAATTCCACATTCCGAACCGGCTGAGGGCTGACCGCATTGACCGGGCCTTCGAGCGAATCAGTGTTGATCGCAAACTCAACCGCCCGAACCACATCAGCCAAACTAATCCAGCTTTGCCACTGCAAGCCGCTTGCCAAAGGCCCGCCGAGCCCCATCTTAAACGGCGGAATCATTCGGGCCAGCGCCCCGCCCTGCTTATCGAGAACCACGCCCAAACGCAAACAGACCACGCGAGAGCCGCTTATGGATTGTGACATCGCGGCGGCCTCCCAATCCTGACAGACTTTCGCGAGGAAGCCTTCGCCGGCAAGCGACTTTTCGGTAAGCTCCTGGTCTGCCCTGCTGCCGTAAAAACCAATCGCCGAGGCACAGACAAAGACGCGCGGCATCGGATTGCTTGCAGCGATGGCACTGGCCAAAAAAGCGGCAGTATCGACCCGGCTGGAATAAATACGCTGCTTTTGGGCCTGCGTCCAAATCCCCATCAGATTCTCCCCGCAGAGATTGACTACCGCCTGAAATTCAGAAAGCCGCTCAATGGGGATAAATTCCTTGGCCGGATTCCACGAAATCTCATCCGGTGCCAGGCCCTCCGTACGGCGTACCAGGCGGCAGACAGTATGTCCCTGTGCGGAAAGATACGTCCGCAAAGCCGAGCCGATAAAACCGGATGAACCCGCAATTAAGATATTCATCATTTAATTCAGCTTCCAAAACATCGCATTCAGCGTTACGGCAAAGCTGACCCAAGCCAGATACGGCCATAAGAGCATCGCCGCAAGCTTAGAGACTTTTGCAAACGCCATTTCTGTTGAGGCGATCACAATCCACAGGACGATGATCGTCAACAGCGCCCAGTCGATGCGGTGCAGTCCAAAAAATAGGGGCGACCAGATGCCGTTGAGAATCAATTGAATAAGGAATAACACCAACGCCCGGCGGACGGGTCTTTGGGACAGCCCCCTGGACCAGATAAGCCCGGCGGCAACGCCCATCATGACATACAAAATCGGCCAGACGATGCCGAACAACGGCGATGGCGGCGTGAAAGAGGGCTTGACCAGCGACTGATACCACGCGCTGCTGCCGCCGGCTCCGGATACATAGCCGCTGATGCTGCCGACAACCAGAGACAAGCCGATCATCACGACAATTCTTAGAATCATTTGCATTTTGTCTGATTTCCCATTTGGAGTTATTCCGCATCGCCGACCAGCGGGCGAATATGCTCAACGGTAAAGTACACCAGCGCCGCGGAAGCCTCATCGCCGCCGTGATGACTGCGCCGCAGGGCATTGACTTTATCTTTGTCTTTTTCTTCGCCGCTCTTTTTAAGATACAGCCGCACGCCTTTGTAGCCGGGGGCTTTTTCAATAAATAGATAGCTCGCTTTCGGATTGCTCTGAACATTCGCATAGCTTAACTTCGGGCGCATAATCAGCCCGATGGTTTTGTCATCTACCACGTGCGGGGTCGCATATATCGCGGCATCCACTTCGCCCTGGGCATTTGCTGTTGCCAGGACACCTGTGCCCGGATGTGTATCAAAATAGCTTTTAAGATCCATCGTTATTCTCCTTGTTGTACTTGGGGGTTGTCTATTTCAAACAGGATTTCATTGCGTCGAAGGAAAAACGGCATAAACGGCGGGTCATAGCGGGCGAAGATCGGCTCGCCATGAATGACCAGACCCTGCTGAGCAATAAAATCACGGAGCTTGGTTTCGTGCGTCTGATAGCGCTTTTGGCTCCAGACCCCGCCATAGGTGATTGCCACAGCATAATGCTCCGGAATCAGCCGCAAAGTAACGCGTGAATCATTCGGCTCAGGGAGGGTTTCCATGGTGTACTCGGACGGCATCATAAATGTGATCACATAGCTTTCGCCGGATTTCTGCTGGCCGACCGGAGCGGTCATCGCAATCTTTTCGCCTTGCGGCTGCTGGCCGACGGGTGCGGTCATGGCAATCGACTGGCGCGTGCGGTTATTGCCGGAAATGTAGCTAAAGAGCCTCCGGAAACCTTCGTTGCCGACATCTTTGAAATCCCCCTCTACGGTGGTTTCGGCTACAATCTGCGATGCATAGAGCCGAATCTCAATGGCCCCCTGCTTTTCGATCACTTTGTAGCTGGATTTCTCGATGCCTCCGGCCGAGCCGCAGCCGGCCACAAAAATACCCATTAGCCCTGATAATAGCATTTTCGCATTCATTGCTTCTTCTCTCCAGAAAGGTCCATATTTCGACATTATACATATAAGTCGATTGATTATCTATACAATTTTCGCATCAAAAAGTTCATTTACAAATCTCAAATTACCGCTTATCATATCGCCTCACAAGGACTTATATTTCGAATGAAAATGGAATGATGACGTTAATTATTACAATCGACGGACCTGCGGGTGTAGGTAAAAGCACAGTCGCACGGGCACTTGCCCGACGGCTGGATGCGGTCTTCCTCGATACCGGCGCGATGTACCGCACGGTAACACTGGCGGCGGTCGAACGGGGCATTGACCCGGCGGACACGCCGGCGGTGCAGAAACTGTTTAATCTGTGCCGATTTGAATTTCGCCCCGAAGCCGACACCATGCGGGTCTTTATCGACGGGGTTGAAAAAACCGCCCTGATTCGCGACCCCAAGATTACCGCGCAGGTCAGGCATATCGCCTCGGCAGCGGCGCTGCGGGAAAAACTCGTCGATATGCAGCGGCAGTTCGCTTCGCAATGCCGACGGCTGGTTACCGAAGGCCGGGACCAGGGGACGGTGGCCTTTCCCAATGCGACGGTCAAATTCTTTTTGAAAGCAGACCCGACCGAACGAGCCAAAAGACGCCACAAAGAATTGCTCGCAGCGGGCAAGGATATCACGCTTGAGCAGATTCTCAGCGACCAGCAGGCACGGGATGCGTCGGACGAAAACCGCGAGGTAGGCCCGCTTAAACCCGCCGATGACAGCGTGATTGTCGATACGACCATGCTGAACGCTGAGCAGGTCATTGATGCACTTGAAGCAATCGTAAGGCAAAAAACACATGGCTGATAAAACCGTAATGAAAGAAGGCATCTTTAAATTCATCTGGCACCAGTTCTGCCATTATCTTTCGGTGGGCGTTGTTTCGACGCTCTACCGGCAAAAAACGTACGGCAGCGGCAACATCCCCAAACGCGGGCCGGTGCTGATTCTGAGCAATCACCAGAGTCTGTTTGACCCGATTTTCTGCCAGAACTGGATTTGGCGGCCGTTTTATTTTGTCCCGCGCGATACGCTGCTGGATGTGCCGTTTTGGGGCAGGCTGTTCCGCAGCTTTTTTATCATTCCCATCAAGCGCGGCCAGGCGGACATCGCGGCGATGAAGACGATTATTGAAGTCCTTAAACAGGATAAAGCCGTGTGCCTGTTTCCGGAAGGCACACGCACCCACGA
>JBHJNC010000103.1:0-6625 GCA_048497675.1 Gimesia maris | reverse complement strand
AAAATATCCTTATGCTAAAGTTGATCTGTCTGGACCGATGATTATCCGCAGATTCAATCAATTCTCTCGTCAAAAAACTCTTCAGAGATAACGAAAAAGCCTATAATTACTGTTTGCTCCGTTATTTCCAATTAAGTTCTTTGGCATCTGTTTTTTATCAGACCTTGATGTCTTTATATAAGACTTGATGTGTCCAGAAATTCAAAAAACTTTCAATCTGATCTCTTAGGCTTGCTTTTCAAGAAAAAAGGTTATATACTTCTGAATCGCTTTTTTGGCGGGGTGTAGCTCAGTTTGGCTAGAGCGCCTGGTTTGGGACCAGGAAGTCGCAGGTTCGAATCCTGTCACCCCGATTGCAAATCCTTTTAAAATAATCACTTAAATTCATATATTTTGTTCAAGTCATCTCCGCTTTTCTTGTTTTTTATTTGACAAACAGGTCGGCCATCTTTACCCTTATAGTATAAATTCTGGCGATAATATCGGCGGAAAACGGATTGTTGCAAATAACGGGAGATTATATGGACCTACCAGCAACCACAAAAGCTCAAGCAGCGTATAAATCACTCCGTATAGATAAATCTTTTTGTTCTGTATATCAGCAGGCAGTTCGCGTACTATAAATAAATGCAAAAACAAAGAAAGGGGAGAAAAATGGCAACTTCAATCACATCAAAGAAATCGAAGGCTAAGCATATTGCTCCTATAGGTTCAAAAGGCCCATTGTCTGCCGATGAACTTCGTAAGATAAATGCGTATTGGCGGGCTTGTAATTATCTGGCGGCGGGTATGATTTATTTGCGCGAAAATCCGCTCCTTCGTGAACCGCTCAAGCCGGAACACATCAAAAAACGTCTGCTGGGACACTGGGGCGCCAGCCCGGGGTTGAGTTTTGCCTATATTCACCTGAACCGGCTGATCAATAAATATGACCTGAATGCGATCTTTTTGGCAGGTCCGGGACATGGAGCCCCGGGCGTACTGGCTCCTGTTTATCTTGAAGGGACTTATTCGGAAGTCTACCCGAATAAGGGGGAAGATGAAGCCGGGATGTGTGAGTTTTTTAAAGATTTTTCTTTCCCGGGCGGTATCGGAAGCCACTGTACGCCCGAAACACCGGGTTCGATTCACGAAGGGGGCGAATTAGGTTATAGCGTCTCCCATGCCTTTGGGGCCGCGTTTGATAACCCTGATTTGCTGGTGACAGTTGTGGTAGGGGATGGCGAATCTGAAACAGGCCCTCTGGCAACGTCATGGCATTCCAATAAGTTTATCAACCCGATTCGTGATGGTGCGGTTTTGCCGATTCTGCATCTGAATGGATACAAGATTAATAATCCAACATTGCTGTCCCGCATTTCCCATGAAGAACTCGAGAATCTCTTTAAGGGATATGGCTGGACGCCGTATTTTGTCGAAGGCAGCGATCCGATGGAAATGCACCAGAAAATGGCCGGAGTGCTGGAGGATTGCGTGCAGGAAATTCGGCGGATTCAAAAGCATGCCCGTGCCAGCGGGAATCCGGACCGGGCACGATGGCCGATGATTGTGCTGCGCAGCCCAAAGGGCTGGACAGGTCCCAAAGAGGTGGATGGCAAAAAGGTCGAGGGCTTCTGGCGTGCTCATCAGGTGCCCCTGTCCGGCCTGCATGATAATCCGGCACATCTGAAACAACTGGAAAAGTGGATGCGCAGTTATAAGCCTGATGAACTGTTCGATAAAACCGGCCGGCTGGTTCCGGAATTGAAAATGCTGGCCCCGCACGGCAGCCGCCGGATGAGTGCCAATCCGCATGCCAATGGCGGTCTGCTGCGAAAGCCCCTGCGGATGCCGGATTTTCGTGACTATGCTATTGCGGTCGATAAACCCGGAAATATTACTGCGGAAAATACCCGTCCGCTGGGCTGTTTTCTACGGGATATTATGCGTCAGAATATGACGAATTTCCGCGTCTTCGGGCCGGATGAAAATTCATCAAACAAACTGGATGCGGTTTATGAAGCCAGCAAGAAACTCTGGCTGGCGGATTATCTGCCGGAAGATGCGGATGGCGGGCAGCTGGCTCATGACGGACGGGTTTTGGAGATGCTGTCTGAGCATACGCTTGAAGGCTGGCTGGAAGGGTATCTGCTGACAGGACGGCATGGATTTTTCTCGACTTATGAGGCCTTTGTTCATGTCATTGATTCGATGTTCAACCAGCATGCCAAATGGCTGACAATTTGTCGGCAGCTCGCATGGCGGTCGCCGGTTTCTTCGCTGAATCTGCTGATAACCTCAACTGTCTGGCGGCAGGATCACAACGGTTTTACCCATCAGGATCCAGGATTTTTGGATGTGGTATGCAACAAAAGCCCGGATGTGTGCCGGATTTATCTGCCGCCGGATGTCAACTGCCTGCTCAGTGTGGCGGACCATTGTCTACGAAGCACCAACTATATTAATGTGATTGTCTGTGACAAACAGAAGCATCTTCAATATCTTTCTATGGATGAGGCAATTGCGCATTGCACCAAAGGGATTGGGCTTTGGCAGAAGGCCAGTAACGATGAAGGCTGCGAGCCGGATGTGGTGATGGCCTCAGCCGGTGATATTCCCACCAAAGAGGCGCTGGCGGCGGTGGTGCTGTTGCGTGAGTTTTTCCCCTCGCTTAAAATCCGCTTCGTTAATGTGGTTGATTTGTACAAGCTGACGCCCTCGACCGAGCATCCGCATGGGTTGTCGGACAAAGATTTCGATACGCTGTTTACTGTGGATAAACCGATTATCTTTAACTTCCACGGCTATCCGTGGCTGATTCATCGGCTGGCGTATCGGCGAACCAATCACAAGAATCTCCATGTACGCGGTTACAAAGAAAAGGGCAATATCAATACGCCGCTGGATCTGGCGATTCGCAACCAAATTGACCGGTTCAGCCTGGCGATGGATGTGATTGACCGCATACCGAAGCTGCATGTGGCCGGCGCTCATGCCAAGGAAAAACTGCGCAATATGCAGATCGAATGCCAGAATTATGCTTTTGAGCATGGCGTTGACATGCCGCAATTCGATCAGTGGACGTGGCCCTTTTAGGCAAAGTGTTCGGCTGAGTTGTTCAAGGGATGACAAATACAGAAAGGATTTTCAGATGAGTTCTGGAAGTGTGCAAACGCCTGAAGTGTTGTCGGAAGAACAGAAAGCAGCGGCAGAACTGTTCAAGCAATACGGTTGCGGGCCGATTCAGTTTTCCGGAACGGATACCGCACTATATGATCGCCACCTCATTTTCGATAATGTTGTCAATCTGAAGTTGTGTGGCTTGCGCGAGCAATATGAGGCATTCGCCCGTTCCGTGCGGGATGTACTGTCTCAGCGGTGGATTCATACCGAAGAAATGTATCTGAGGGAAAACCCAAAGCGTATTTACTATCTATCCATGGAATTTCTGATTGGCCGTTCACTGGCTAATAATATTACAAATCTGCTGTTGGAGCGTATGGCCCAAAAGGTTATCGAACAGAAGCATATCGATTTTCTTGGATTGCTCGAGCAGGAGCCTGATGCCGGGCTGGGCAATGGCGGATTAGGACGTTTGGCAGCGTGTTTTTTGGACTCTATGGCGACGATGCAGCTTCCGGCGATGGGATACGGGCTTCGTTACGAGTACGGCATCTTCAAGCAGTCCATTCAAAATGGCTGGCAGTGTGAACAGCCGGACAACTGGCTCCGGCGTCCTGACCCGTGGGAGGTCGCCCGTCCCCAGGATAGGGTTGAGGTTAAGCTGAATTGCTCATTCGAAATACGCGGCGGAACGCTCAGAGCTGTTACCGATCGTCCTTCCAGTTTATACGGTATACCGTATGACCGTCCCGTAGTGGGATATGGCGGCAAAACGATCAACACGCTTCGGCTCTGGGCGGCTGCGGCGCCGGACTATTTTGATTTTCAGCGGTTTAGCAGCGGCGATTTTGTCGGTGCGTTGGCGGAAACTCTGACTGCGGAATCCCTGACTCGGGTGCTTTACCCGGATGACTCGACCAGTTTAGGCCAGGGCCTTCGTTTTATACAGGAGTATTTCCTGGTGGCCTGTTCGCTGGCGGACCTGATCCGGCGATTTAGGGCCCACAATTCGGATTGGAATCTGCTTCCGGAAAAAGCGGCCATTCAGCTCAATGATACCCATCCGGCGATGGCAGTATCGGAGTTGATGCGGATATTGCTGGATGAGGCTAATCTCGGATGGGATCAGGCCTGGGCAATAACCCAAAAAACGTTGGCCTATACCAACCATACGCTGCTGCCGGAAGCTCTTGAAAAGTGGCCGCTGGTGTGGTTTGAAAAAATGCTGCCGCGTCAGCTGGAAATTATCCTTGAGATTAATCGTCGTTTTCTCGACGAGGTACGGGGTCGTTTTGCCGGGGATGACGGACGAGTTGCGCGTATGAGTCTGGTGGAAGAAGGCCAGATGCGCAAGATTCGTATGGCAAATCTGGCGATTGTCGGCTCCCACAGCACCAATGGTGTTGCCGAAATTCACTCCGAGCTTTTGCGCACCGTAACAGTCCGGGATTTTGCGGAAATGTATCCGGAGCGATTCAATAACAAAACCAACGGCGTTACCCCGCGTCGGTGGCTGCAGCTGGCAAATCCGGCTCTTTCGGATACGATTACCAGGGCTATCGGTAACGGCTGGATTACCAATCTCAATCAGTTAAGCGATCTGCAGAATCTTGCCGATGACAGAAGCTTTTGTGCAGAGTTTCAGAAAGCAAAACGCAAAGCCAAAATACAGTTTGCCGACTGGGTTAAGGCAACCTTGGACCAAACGGTTGATCCCGATAGTATTTTCGACTGCCAGATCAAACGCATCCATGAATACAAGCGTCAGCTGCTCAATGCCTTGCGTATTGTGGTTCTGTATAACCGGCTGCGTGAAAATCCGAATCTGGAGATGCATCCTCGCACTTTTTTCTTTGCCGGCAAGGCCGCCCCGGCATACCATCTGGCAAAAGTGATTATCAAGTTTATCAACAATCTCGCTCGGACCATCGATGGTGATCCTGTTATGCGAGGTCGGCTCAAGATTCTTTTTTTGCCGGATTACTGTGTTTCGTTGGCAGAACGGCTGATCCCGGCCAGTGATGTATCCAATCAAATCTCTACCGCCGGGTACGAAGCCAGCGGTACCAGCAATATGAAGTTTATGATGAATGGGGCCCTGACTATTGGTACGCGCGATGGTGCGACCATTGAAATGGCTCAGCAGGCATCAGAGGACAATTTCTATTTGTTTGGTCTTACTGCTCGCCAGGTTGCAGACAGCAGCGGTTGGTACAAGCCGTATTGGCATTATGAAAACGACCCTGAGACGCGAAGGGCACTGGAGATGATTTTTTCGGATTATTTCAGCCGTTATGAACCGGGTGTCTTTGGTCCGCTTTATGAAACACTGCTGACGCGAGGTGACCGCTATATGCATCTGGCGGATTTAAAAAGCTATCTTGAGGCGGACCAGCGATTGTGTGATCAATATGCAGACCGCCATGGCTGGGCACGCAAAGCAATTCTCAACATCGCGGGCTCCGGTAAATTCTCAAGTGACCGGACGATTGACGAGTATGCCCGCGACATCTGGCAAGCCAAGCCATGTCCGGTGCAGTAAAGAACAATGCCCACACAATCAATCAGTGCGTCAGATAGCCTGCTGACGCTTTGGTACTTCATTAATTATTATTAACAAGGCGACGTGTCGATTCTGCATAGGTATAATTCCTGAAAAACACATGGTTTTGTAGTCATATCGAATTTCTTTGACTCAGTTTTTGTGTTTGATTTTTCCATGGCAATTATTAAAATCAAGACCCTCTATGTATGATAATTGAAAATTAAATAACAGGATAAGAGACGGATTATGTCAGACAAAGCAAGATTGGACAAGGTTGCAAGTGTTTGTAAAGAATATGGTCAAGAGCATCTTTTGGCTTTTTATCACCAGTTGAATTCGGCCCAAAAAGAAGAACTGTTGTCCCAGATTGAACAACTGGATTTCAAACATATCCCCGGCTGGATAGAACGGTATGTTAAAAAAGATGGTGCCATAGCAATCCCGACCCATTTTGAACCTGCACCTGCTTATCCGGCGGTTCCGAAAACGTCTGAGCAGAAGGATAAATATGCCAAAGCCCGCTCGCTGGGCTTAAATTTGCTCAAACAGGGTAAGGTTGCAGGATTTGTTGTTGCTGGCGGGCAGGGCACTCGGCTTGGCTTTGATGGCCCCAAAGGCAATTACCCCATCAGCCCGATCCAGAAAAAGACGCTGTTTACCATCTTTGGCGAATCAATTGCTGCCGCGTCAAAAAAGTTTGCTGCTGATATACCCTGGTATGTGATGACCAGCCCCCTGAATTATAGTGCCACTGTCGAGTCCTTCGAGAAAGCGAACTACTTTGGGCTAAAAAAATCCAATGTGATAATATTCCAACAGGGGACAATGCCTAACTTTGGCTTCGACGGCAAGATCCTGATGGCTGATAAAGCCGCGTTGGCCGCCAGTCCTGATGGCCACGGCGGCAGCTTAAAGGCTCTTGCGGTCAGTGGTGCCTTGAAAGATATGAAAAAACGGGGTATTGAGTATTTATCCTAC
>JBHJNC010000102.1:0-2574 GCA_048497675.1 Gimesia maris | reverse complement strand
GTGTTCCCACATGTGCCGTCCGAAATTTAATGCAGTTATTAATCGAGATCAGCCCGGCGATATTGCCGGCAATTTGCAGCACCAGGGCCAAATTACCGTCCTTTTGATGGTCTTCAATAAATTTCTCCTCCTTTTCTATCGTCATATTCATTTTTTCCACATCTGCAGGCGTCGAAACATTGTAGGCATCCTGTGCAATGACCGCATTGAACAGTTCTAACAAACTTTCCGCATCACCCTTTTCTGCCTGTCGAACTATTCCTTTTGTGTCGTCTTTTAACGTAACCTCTTTTGGGTCAATTCTGGCCATAATCAAAATACTCCTTCAATCTCCACATCATCGCTGCGTCATCTTCAATAATTAATACGGTTTCCATGGATATCAATCAATATCCTTTGACATCAATATTAAATCCATTCGTTCTTCCCATCCAATTTTTTGCCAAAATCTCTGCCCCTCGATATTCTTGCTAAAAACAAATAAATGGCACTTTTTAATACCGAGCTTTCCTAATTCCGAAAGTGCACGCTGTGCCAGAGCTTTCCCGATTCCTTTGTTGCGATATGTTTCGGTAATCGCCAAGTGATGTAAATATCCTCGCCGCCCATCATGACCGCACAAGACAGTGCCGACCACGTTTTTTTTATCACGGGCAATGAAACTCAAACCGGGGTTACGTTCAAGATATACGGCAATGCCACTCTTTGAGTCGCAATATGCATGAAGCCCTATTCCCTCAACACTTTGCCAAAGGGCATAGACTTGTTCATAGTCTTCGATTTTCATTTTAGAAATTGCAACGTCCATACCGGTCGCCCTTAACTCCAGTTACATAACAATGTTAGTATCGGTTTTAACCTCTTCATGTTTACTGATTTTTCATTTCCATAGTGATGCAATAATCTTTGAAGCCCACAGCTTTCCAAAAAGAGATGCCCGCCGGATTACCAACTAACACTTCGATTCGGATTGTTTGCGTATCTTTCCACGCATTTTTCTTAAGCCATGATATTGCTTGCCGACCTATCCCTTTTCGTCTCATTTCGGCTTTTACAAAAAGCTGCCGCAGATAAATCCAATCCGGGTCTTTTCGGTACAGGACATAACCTGCTGTTTCCAGTTCTTTGCTAAAAATCACAGCGGTATATTCCCCTTGCAGCCAACCCGACATACGTTCACGAAGTTCAGGCAAGGTCATCTTATTACGATGCCCCTCATCACGGATCAGTGCCTGATTCATTTCAGCAAGCAAAGACGCATCTTCCTCTGCAGCAAATCTATAACCCAAATTCATTTACACTTAATCTCCATGTGTATTGACTGTATCAATGTTCTATCGGAATACATACTACAAAGCTACTTCCACTTTCAACTTTACTATCTACTTCAATTGTCCCTTTATGGGCATCGACGATATACTTAACAATACTCAGTCCCAGGCCGCAGCCTTCCGCCCGGCGAGCCAGGGAACTATCCACCTGATAAAATTTGTCAAAAATCCGCCGCATCTGCCGCCGTGTCATCCCAATACCGTTATCTTTAACCGCAAAACAAACACATCCATTCTTACTCTGCCCGGAATCCCGATATACATTTAACTCAATTTGCTTATTGTTGCCTGAATACTTACAGGCATTATCCAGCAAATTTATCACCGCCGTGACCATTGCATCCTTGTCTGCATATATAGTGGGCAATTCGGGACTCATTGTTACAGAAAATTTGCATTGATTTGCGTTTAATTTGGTCTGCACCGCTTCAACGGCGGCCGAGGCGATATCGGCCGGGCTAACAGACGCAAAATCAAACACCTGTTTGCCCCGCTCCATCCGCGAAAAGGTCAGAAAGCTATCGATCATCCGGCTGAGGCGATGATTTTCCCGACTAATCAGCTCCAGATACTCCCTGCACTGCTGCTGATTGGTGTAATTGCCTTCCAACAGCGTATCAACCAGCAGCCGCATCGATGACAGCGGAGTCTTCAATTCGTGCGTCACCGTGGCGACAAAATTATTCTTCATCGTATTGAGCCGCGCCTGATGCAGAATCTCCCGCCCGGCCAGAAACACCAGCCCCATCATCAGCCCAATCACCAACACTGACGACCAGACATAAACCATCTGCTGCCGTCCGGCGGCGGTGTCAAAGACCGAGGCATCTTTGAAATAGACGGATACCATAAAATCAGGCAGAAAACTCCCGGGGCTGATTGTCAGAAACGGCTTTTCTGTGTTGTCGGAATTGCCGAACACCAAATTGCCGAAGTTGTCGGCAATCTGAATATTGATTATGTCATCCTGTATATCCTGTATGGCCGCAGTCAGAATTTTTAGAATTTTATCCCGTGTTGAGATTGCCAAAATGGTTTGCCCCCGGACATTGATTTTAAAACCATAGAGATTTTTATCCGGCACGAGCCTGCGAACGGTCCGGTCCGGCCAACCATCAAGACTGTTAATTGTTGGATACAAGAGGGCGGCTTCAAAAGCGTTTGTATATCCAGCGATGCGTTCGTTGGCCGATTGAATTTCCAATTTAAGCGATTCGGTCATACCGGCCCGTGCAGCAATCGC
>JBHJNC010000101.1:0-4456 GCA_048497675.1 Gimesia maris | reverse complement strand
TTCTGTCCACAGGTGATGCCGAAGGTTTAGGCAAAGAAGCAGAAACTTTCAATTCTACCATCTCACAGATTATCACCCTTTGTCCGGGTGACACCCTCTACGGAAACTACTTTTTTGGCACCACCGACTATTCAGATTATGAGGATACTGCATTTGGCAAGCTTTTTGATCCCAATCTTGTATTACTACCACAAGAGGGGATTACAGACCCAAATAGTAATGCTTTACTAGACAATGACCCCATTAAGAAAAACTTAGGAATAGAATTATTTTTATTGTCTGTGGATGATGTGGAAAGTTTTATGGCCACCCATGGCTGGAAGAACTTTAAATATCAACATCAAGGAGAGTCTTGCCAACAATTTCGTCTATATTTTCAAGTGCGCGATTGCATTGACCGTTCCTATAAAAGCTATTTAGCGATAGATAATGTCCGTATCTGCAAAGGAACCCCTTTATTTGGCGACCTAAATCTTGACTGTATCATTGATATGTATGATTATAACCTGCTGGCCAAGGCCTGGATGGCCGACTGCAATGATCCGAATATAAGCTCAGACCCGAATATCCCGTGTGATACTCTGGCACAACATGGCGTAACAACAGTAACCGAACAAGAGCTGACTGAACTATCTGAATTCTGGCTGCATGACTATAATGTGGCGGAGGACCCGAATATCCCGCCAGACCCGAATCTTTAGGCCTGTTTTAAAGCCGGAATACATTTTGCCGCTAACAACCATTTTTCAAGTCATCCATAATCCTTTTGACATAAGAGGTCCTCAAGTCGTATAATAAGCATAGAGAGATGACAACCCCTGCTTGATTTGGAGAGGACCTTATGGATATAGTCAGAACGCCAATGGATTTGCAAAGACCTCGGTTTCGATGGCATGTCATTTTCGCAATTCTGTGTATTGTCGCAATTCTTTTATCGGTAGCGATATGGATTTTTTCTTCGGCAAATAAGCCGAATATAGCGGATATATTAACTAAGGTATATCGCTTTTCAATGAGTGTTGCTTTTCCTCTTTTCTGTTTTGCCCTGCTTTTACTTGTCGGCGATATCGTTCACTCATTAAGGGAATACGGAACAAAAATAGATAATGTCTCAGAATTGCTCTCACGCCAGAATAATCTGTTGCACCAAATTTCACAAGCAACCCATTTGAGCGACACGGCCAAGGAAATTATGTTCTCCGAAACCGACCAGATGGAACTGGCAGAAGTTGCTCTCAACAAACTGCATCAGCATGACTTTGAAGCGGCCGGGGCGATGATTGATACGATGGAACAATCTCCACGTTATCAGCAGCTCGGGGCCAAACTCCGCAAAATGGCCGAAAAATACCGGACCGCCACCGAAGAAGGCCGCATCACCCAAATGATATCGCATATTGATTCGTTGATGGACCACTATCGCTGGTCTCAGGCCGCCGCTCAAATCCAGAATCTGCTGAAAGTCTATCCACACTCGGAGCGGGCCAAGACGCTGTTCTCCCGGCTCCAGGAACGCAAGGCCATTCGCAAAGGCGACCTGCTGAACGAATGGGAAAGAGCTATCGACTCGAAGGACCCGGACCGCGGACTTGAAATCCTCAAGGAACTCGATCAGTATTTAGTCCCAACAGAAGCGCTGACCCTCCAGGAATCGGCCAAGAAAGTCTTCAAAGCCAAGCTGGATAATCTGGGTATCGAGTTTAAGAATGCCGTAACCGAAAAAGACTGGATGACCGCTCTGGATATCGGCAAGAAAATTATCAATGGCTTCCCCAACAGTCGTATGGCTGCCGAGATACGTGAAAAATATGATATCCTGCAGGAACACGCCCGCAGTTTGATAGAGAAAAAGGCCGGCCAATAATCGATACCCTGATCCACCTCCCATCACGAAAAGAAATCATTATAAATGGTTAAATGGAATATATCATCGAACCACCTGGTTGGTATTGTCATGCATTGGGGTATCCTGTTATGCCTGAGTTTATTTGCCGGGGCTTTTTGCGATGCCGGCACCGACTCAAACGATGTGCAAACCGCAAAACCTGCTTATCATTTTCACGCTGAGCCGGCCGCCTATAAAGCGATGCGTATGGACTGGTGGCGTCAGGGGCGACTTGGACTCTTCCTGCACTGGGGGCTGTACGCCGTGCCTGCCGGGAAATGGAATGACCATAACGATTTGAGCGAATGGATTATGTCGCAGGCGAACATTCCGCTCAGCGAATATGAAGCCATGGCAGAGCGATTTAATCCAATCCGATTTGACGCGGCGGTATGGGTGGCTGCCGCGAAAATGGCAGGGATGAAATACATCGTAATTACCGCCAAGCATCATGACGGTTTCTGCATGTTTGACACCGCGCTGACGGACTATGATATTATCGATCGTACCCCTTTCAAGCGGGACGCCTTAAAAGAATTATCTGAAGAATGCCGCAGACAGGGCATTAAATTCTGCGCCTATTACTCCATTCTCGACTGGCATCATCCGGACTACCTGCCTCGCCGCCCTGTCGATCCACGGCCCACCGAGAACGCCCAGTTTGGCCGGTATGTTGAGTATATCAAAGGCCAGCTCAAAGAGATTATCACTCAATATGATCCCGCGGTGTTGTGGTTTGACGGTGAATGGGAAAAGACCTGGACAGAGACACTCGGGCGCGAACTGTACAATTATCTGCGTTCGCTTAAGCCCGATCTGATTATCAATGATCGCCTCGGCAAGAGCCCCCAGGCAATGGCCGGGACTTATGACCCCAATACCGCCATTGGTGATTTCCGTACTCTCGAGCAGGAAATACCCTCGCAAAGTCTGGGCTATGATTGGGAAACCTGCATGACTATAAGCGGCCCCTGGGGATACAATCCCGCAGATGTCAGTGATACATCCGTCGAAGAACTCATCGAGAAGCTGATTGATACGGCGTCCAAAGGCGGCAATTTGCTGCTGAATGTCGGTCCGACCGCAGAAGGGGTATTCCCATCGCAGGCCGTCGAAAGACTTGCGGGGATTGGCGACTGGATGCAGGTGCACAGCCAGAGCATTTACGGCACCACCGCAAGCCGTTTCAACAATCTGCCTTTCGGGCCAAGCACCACCAAAGACAACCGGATTTATCTCCATATCATTCACTGGCCGCAGGACGGCAAGCTGATTTTGCCGGGACTGTTAGGCAATCCGGTTTCGGCGACGTTCCTGCAAAATCCCGACATCCCGGTAGGCATTACGCTAAATCCGATGGATATCACGTTAGCCATCCCCGACACGCCGCTAAAGGTGATGCCGGCCGTGATTGAACTGGAATTCAATGATGTCCCGGAGATTTTGTACGGGCCGGAGATTTACCCCAAAGCGAATGAATTTACTGAGCCTATCGATATCAGCTTCAGCGAATTTACCACCGACGGCAGCTATCGGATATATTATACCTTAGACGGCTCTGATCCCAACACCAGCAGCCTGTATTACGAAGAGCCGTTCACCCTGCGCAGCAGCGCGACCGTCTCCTGCCAGAAAATCGACGCCAACGGCAATCCGTTGAGTCCCGTCAGCAGGAAATCGTTCAAGAAACTGCCTCAGCAAAAAGGAAAAAATTAAGGAATGCAACCTGAAGACAAAAGCACGATTCTGATTACCTGTTCGCCGGGGCTGTCGGAATTTGTCAAACTTGAAACAGAATCTCTCGGTTTTACCGTCAACAGCACCAGCCTTGCAGGTATTGAGCTGGAAGGCACGCAAATCGACGCGATGCGTCTGAATCTCCATCTGCGATGCGCCTATAATGTTCTGTTTCTGCTCAAAGAATTTCCCTGCCGCTATCCTGAAGATCTGTACCGCGAGGTCAAGGACTTTGCGTGGGAAGAAATTATCTCCTCCGAAGAGCTGCTCAGCGTTGTCGGGCGTGTAGAGACCCGAGCCATCGACAATTCGATGTTCGCCAACCTGAAAGTCAAAGACGCTATCGTGGACCGGATTATGGAAGCAACCGGAAGCCGTCCCAATTCAGGCAAGGACAAAACCGGTGTCGTCATTCAATTCTTCTGGAAAGACGAGTTCTGCCGGGTGTTTCTGAATACCTCCGGATTGAAACTATCCGACCGGGGATACCGCAGAATGCCCCACAAAGCCCCCCTGCGTGAGTCGCTGGCTGCGGCGATTATCCAGGCGACCGGCTACGACGGCACAGTACCGCTGGTTTGTCCGATGTGCGGCAGCGGGACACTGGCCATCGAAGCGGCCCTGATTGCCACGCGCCGTGTGCCGGGTCTGCTGCGAACCAATTACGGCTTTATGCATACCCGATATTATGACGACGCCCTCTGGCAGGAGATGCGGACACAGGCGTTAAAGCAAAGCAAAAAACGCGGCGGCAAGACGGATGCCAAACCCGCCCCGATTATCGCTACCGATATCGACCCCAAGGCGATTGAGGCATCCCGCAAAAACGCAATG
>JBHJNC010000100.1:0-3463 GCA_048497675.1 Gimesia maris | reverse complement strand
CGCCGACCGGCTCAGAACCGAGGCGATCACAAACACAAGAAAGTTAATCTTGAAAATCCCAGAGGTAATCGTAACGACCTTGTAAGGAAAGGGTGTAAAGCCCGCAAAGGCGACGATCTGCCAGCCGTATTGCTGATACTGGCTGCCCACGATTGAAAACGTGTGTATCTGCACATCGTTCACATCGGCCTGATTGAAAACCAATTTTTCTTTGGTATCTGTCACGACGGTAATCGGGTAATTGAACTTTGTTTTAATATTAATCAGAAAGCCCTCGGTAGCGACACTGTCCACCGCCACGATGCATTTTATTTCTCTGCCGTCGTTAAGAATAACCTTGTCCCAGGAAAAACCGGGGACATAGTTATGAAAGAAATTGCCGACCAGAAACCACAGGAATATCCCGATGACGTATCCCAATGCTCCGCCTAAGACTGACGCAATGGAACAGATGGTCGCGAACCGGAACCATTTTTTCGGCGCCCCCAGCGACAGCGGCCCAAGCAGCACATCCGGCGGGACTGGAAAGCAGCTCGACTCGGCAAAACTGAGCAGAAATAATGCCCGCTCGCCATGCGGCGTATTGGCAAAATGGATAACCCAGTTATAAAGCCGACGGTGGAAATGCCACCAGGTAACCTGCTGTGCATCTGTTTGCATTGAAACTCCTGAACGAAGATTTTATAGTTCACTATTTCCGTTAATCTTATATAGTATATCGGACAAAGTCAACGACAGGAAAGAATCAAAATGACCGAACAAAACGAGCAATTTCAAATTACCGCCAGCGGGCTGCGTGTTCTGGCACCGGCAAAGATAAACCTGACCCTCTTGATTGCGGGCAAAAGGCCCGACGGCTACCACGATCTTGAGTCGATTATGGCCAAAATCGACTACTGTGACCAGCTTGATTTCGAATGGGGCAGCAAACCCGGAATTGAACTGGTCTGTGATGGGCCGTTCTGGGTGCCGGAAGGGCCGGAAAATCTGGTGTGGAAGGCAGCCAGGCGGATTCTGGACTCGGCGGGCAAAGATTTGCCCATTAAAATCACGCTGACCAAAAATATCCCGGCCGGGACAGGCCTTGGCTCCGGCAGTTCCGATGCGGCAGCGACTTTAATGGGTCTTAATCGCCTGGCGAAACTGGGCCTTTCCGAGCAGCAGCTGCACGATATTGCCGCCAGTCTCGGCAGCGATGTCAACTTCTTTTTGGGTGGTCCGATGGCGTTTTGTACCGGAAGAGGGGAAAAAATCCGTCCTATCCCCGCTTTATTCCCATTTGAGGCATTGCTGATTCTTCCAAATGTAAATACATCTACCAAAAGGGTTTATGAGAATTATCGGCACGATTCGTCGCAGTATTCGGCGGCGGCGGCAAAAATAAATGAATTCCTCGGGAAAAATAGGGTTGATTTTGCCGCAAAAATGTGCGCAAATATGCTTGAAGAAAGCTGTTTCCGATTACATCCGGACCTTGCGGCCATTAAAAAGACGGCCGCAAAGTTGATGGGTAAGGATGTATGTCTCAGCGGTAGCGGAAGTGCAATGTTCTGCCTGCTTGACAACGACGACGATGCTGCTATTGAACACTGCCGTGATGTACTTCGAATTGACTTCAACTGCGTAAGCAGACGTGTTCACAACAATAGATGGTAACTGATTGTGAGGCAGACCTATGGAAATCAGCGAAGTCAGAGTCAAATTGGTAGCCAATCAGGACGACCGGTTGAAAGCCTTTTGCTCGATGACGCTGGACAATGAGTTTGTTGTCCGCGACATCAAGATCATCGAAGGCACGGGCGGTTTGTTCGTGGCAATGCCCTCTCGCAAGATGTCCGATCATTGCGGCAAATGCGGGGGCAAAAATCATCTCCGGGCTAAGTTTTGTAATCACTGCGGCGGCAAATTACCCGAAAATCGTGTCAAGCAGGATTCGGATGGACGAATGAAGCTCCATGCCGACATTGCCCACCCGATTAACGCCAGTTGCCGCAAGCGAATCCAGGATGCGATTATCAAGGGATTCCACGATGAAGTCGAGCGATCCAAGCAGCCTGGCTATAAGCCCGTGGATATGGATACGCCGGACGACTAACAAACGGATGGGGGAATGTGTGATGGAATGGAATCTACTTAGGCCCTGTGATGGCAAGGAGCATCATGGCGGGGATTGTTTCTATTGGGTTTAATGATCCAATAGGGAAGCGGTTTATGTCGTTGTATTTTCAATCTCTTTGCAGCGGAAGCGGCGGTAATTGTCTAACCTTATGGACCCCGCGGACGCGTCTTGTCATTGACTGTGGTTTGTCCTCAATGAAGCGTACTCGGCAGACACTAACCGCACTGGCGGAGCTTTCGCCGATTGATGCGGTGCTGCTGACGCATATTCACTCTGACCATATCTCATATTATCCGCTGCGAACACTGGAGGCGATGGAACTGCCGGTTTACCTGTCAGCGGATTGCACGGATCATCTCAAAGACAAGCATTTCAACGGATACGGCTTTTCGAAATTGAAATTGCATACATATACCAAGCGAGCGTTAACCATCGGAGACTTTCGCATACAGCCTTTTGAGCTGGTTCACCATCCGATGTATGCTACGTTTGGTTATTCAATTTCAACGGATGATAAGACCGTGGTGATCGCGACGGATTTTTATCGGTGGGATAATGCGTTTGACTTTTTTGTTAACGCCGATTTTATTTTTGTCGAATCCAATCATGATTTGAAATTGCTGGAACGCTACTACAATCCTAATAGTCGATACCATTTACCAAATCCGAGTACGGCGAAATTACTGGTTGAGGTTTGCAAAGAAAATCGAATCCCGCCTCGAACGGTTATTCTGGGTCATCTAAGCGAACAAAGAAATTCTGCCAGACTGGCTATGCGTGAAACTCTGGCGGCGTTCGATCAGGCAGCCAGCCAGGTACCTTTTGAGCTTGCGGTGGCTCCGGCAAACTGCAGCGGACCTCTCGTAGAAGTCCGATAAGTTGTTTATTTTCGTATCATTGAAAAAATTAGAACTGGGGGTTGACACAAAAATCAAAACCTGATAGTATATTTGCAAGCTCCTTCTGCCGCCTGTGGTTGCCCTGGGAAGTTGCACCGAACTTCCTCCTCCTTCTGCCACAGGCGGTTTTTTTATGCGCATTTTATATAGTGGATTTTGGACTATACAGGTGTGTATATATAGTATTGTTTCGGCTATAATGTCAGGGTAACGATATCGCCCCGTTTCAATTTAGAAGCCTCGGGCAGGCCGCTTAAACCCACCATAAAATATCGTTCGCATCTGCCGCGAGGAGGACGAAGGGTCTCAATCAGAACACTCACTGTACTTCCGACAAACTGAGTTTTGAAATCTTCCTGTAGTTTATTATCTAATTTCTGGAGGCGTTCTGCCCGTTTTTTGATAATATCTGCGGGGACTTTTCCCGGCATCTTTGCTGCGGGGG
>JBHJNC010000099.1:0-11856 GCA_048497675.1 Gimesia maris | reverse complement strand
GCTGCAAAACAGGCAGCTGTCAAACTCTACGACCAGCTGTCCCTGGATGCGGCGGTAATCACTCTGGATAAAGAAGGCGCCTACCTGCATACCCGTGAGATTTCCGAACAAGTCCCCACTCAGCCCCGTAATGTTTACGATGTTACAGGTGCTGGCGATATGATGCTGGCAACGATTGCCGTAGCCCTGGCCGCGGGATGCGATTATAAAACCGCCGTACAAATATCCAATATCGCCTCCGGTCTGGAAGTAGAAAAGTTTGGCGTCGCAACCGTCACCATTGACGAAATCGTCAACGAAATCATTGCTTCACGCAAAGGCAAGACAGGCAAGATTCGTGAAATTCAGTCGCTTAAGGAAGAGTTGGCCTACCACCGCAGAGCGGGCCAAAGTATTGTCTTTACCAACGGCTGCTTCGATGTTCTGCATGTAGGACATATTGAATATCTTAAATTCTGCAAATCACACGGCGACATTGTCGTTCTGGGATTAAACTCTGACCGTTCGGTCCGTCAGCTTAAAGGCCCGTCACGCCCCATCAATAATCAGCATGAACGTGCCGCCGTATTGGCCGCATTGGAATGCGTTGATTATATTACTATATTTGATGCTCCAGATCCGCTGGAATTGATTCAGCAGGTCGAACCGGATGTTCTGATCAAAGGCAGCGATTGGGCCGTCAAAGGCGTCATCGGCAGAGAATTCGTTGAATCACGCGGCGGCAAGGTTATCCTAGCCCCAATGGTCGACGGCAAAAGTTCAACCGCAACCATCGAAAAAATGAAACAGCAATAGAAGAATGTCGAAAACGAAGCACAAAGCAGTATTTCTGGATCGGGATGACACGCTGATTGAAGACCCCGGCTACATCAGTCACCCCAGTCAAGTTAAACTCCTGCCCGGAGCGGCAGCGGCGTTGTCGCAGCTGCGCAAGATGGGATTCCAGCTGGTTGTTGTCAGCAACCAGTCCGGTGTAGCCCGCGGCATTCTAAATGAAGAAACTCTGGCTCAAGTCCATCATACCCTCGAAAAACGTCTGGCCGATGAAGGGGCTTATCTGGATGCCATTTATTATTGTCCTTTTCATCCGGACGGGGTTGTGGAAAAATACCGTATGGAAAGCGATATGCGCAAACCCGCCCCCGGAATGCTGTTGAAAGCCGCCGAGGAACTCCATATTGATTTGTCCCAATCCTGGATGGTCGGCGATTCCTATCGGGATGTTGAGGCCGGTAAGCGTGCCGGCTGCAAAACAATTTTAATCAACAATCCAGCCAAGCCCCCTGTAAAAAACCCAGCCGATCCTGAGCCGGATCGTCAGGCTGTAAATATCCGCGAAGCCATTAATATTATCAGAATGTTCGAGCGGACACAGCATCAGCCCGATATGGAAAAAAAGATGCCGAATCCACCGTTGGCTGAAAAAGAACAACCGGCTCCGGCACCCAAGTTGCAGCCTGATCATTCGAATTCGGACACAGGAAATCTGCAAACTCAGCCATCAAGCCCCAAGCAACAATCGCTTGAAGACGATCGTTCTACGGACTCAGACACCTCACCGTCAGGAATCCAGCATAACGAGGCGGCAAATCCAACACCTCCTGTTGCGCACACAACTGAAACCCTGTTGCACGATGTGCTGTCTCACCTGAAGATGGCTTACCGGCTTGGACAGGACGAAGATTTTTCTGTCTGGATGATTTTGGCCGGCGCCTGCCAGATTCTGGCGATTGGCTGTTTGGTCGTAGCTATGTGGTTTTTCCTCGACTCGACACGTTCCAGCGACTCGGTTCTTGTCATGCTGGGATTTGCCGGGGTTATCCAACTGATGACCATGACATTCTTCCTGATGCGGGGCCGACAATAAGTAAATCGCCATGAGTCAAAATGAATCTAAAAACATCCTGATTTGGCTGCCATCTCCGCTGGGAGACGCAATTTTATCTTCGCCCGCCCTGTCCGCGTTCCGAAGCCATTACGCCGGAGCAACAATCACATTTTTGGCAAGCCCGGCAGTCAAGGCCTTCTTAGAACCGTCACCTTTCTGCGATCAGTGGATTGAACATAAAGGCTCATTTGCAACCCTTATCAAAGAATTACGCACCCGACGGTTTGATACGGCAATTTTACTGAAAAACTCTTTCAGCAGCGCCCTGTCGGTGTTTCTGGCCGGCATCTCCAGGCGTATCGGCTACGGCAGAGACGGACGCGGTATTTTCCTATCCCATACGCTCAAGCCGGAAAAGCAAAACGGAGATTATAAGCCGGTATCCATAGTGGATTATTATTTGAATCTGGCAAAACTGGTCGGGGCTGAAAACCCGGAGCGAAAGCTGTCGATTGAATTAACCGAAAGAGACCGCGAGGTCTTTTCGATTACCTTCCCTGAAGCTCGAAAGTCGTCGGGACCTCTGATTATTTTGGTTCCCGGCGGGGCCTTTGGGCCCAGCAAACTCTGGCCTCCGGAACGGTTCGGGGAATTGGCCGACAAACTCTATGACCGATATAAAGCATGTGTGGTTCTGTCAGTTGCCCCAACCCGGCAGGAAATTGACATCGCCGATCAAATTCAGCTGAGTGCAACCTATCCGCTCTTGAGCCTGTCCACTCGTCCGCTCAAACCCGGCCCATTGAAAGCGATGTTTGAGAAAGCAGACCTGGTCATCGCCAACGATACAGGTCCGCGTCATATCGCTGCGGCGCTGGGTAAAAAAATTATTACTCTTTTCGGCCCAAACAATCCAGCCTGGACTCAAACAGACTACCCCAATGAAATAAAAATCATCGGACAGGCCGACTGTCTGCCATGCGATAAGCCCCGCTGCCATCAAAAAACGCATACCTGTATGCTTTCGATCACGGTTGACCAGGTGCTCGAAGCCGTTGAAAAAATGCTGGGGAATAACAAATGAATGCAGCGATGATTCAGGTTGCCCCGGACTTTTATGTTCATCCGGATTACGCTGAACCCCTGAGGGAATACGGCCTGAAAAATCTGGATTCCGTATTTGCATTTCAGGATGGGACTCCGCTGGTCAAAAAGGAACTGACTCGATGGCGAAGCCGCATAGAGCTGAGATTGCCTGAAAGCAATACCCGCTGTTTTCTAAAACGTTATGACCACCCCCCTGTTTTGGTCCAAATTCGAAATTGGCTAAGTCATCGAGCCCGGCAGTTTACCGCAATGTATGATACTCTACCGTGTGTACCTCTCGCTGATGCCGGGGTTGGAACGTATCAAGTCATCGCTTACGGCGGACGCTGGAATGGCCTGTTTGAAGAAAAAAGTTTTGCCATCCTGCTGGAAATACCAAACGCTCAATCCCTTGAAAAGCAGCTTCCGGAATGCTTTTTTGGGCCTCAAACTCCAAAAACGCGGGAGTCACGCACTGCTTTTATCCGTCATTTGGCCGACTTCGTCCGCCGATTCCACGAATCCGGCTTTTGCCATCGTGATCTGTACCTTTGTCATATCTTCCGCAATGCGAATAATGACCTTTTTTTGATTGATCTGCAGCGAGCATTCCAACCTGGTTTTTGCCGCCGGCGATGGATATGCAAAGACCTGACACAATTGTATTATTCCGCACCGGGCGATATCTTCAGCCGCGCTGACCGACTGCGGTTTTATCTAAGCTACGCAAACAAAACAAATTTAACCTCTTCGGACCGGACTTTGATTCGCCAGATTAAACGCAAGGCATGGCGCATGGCCGACCGTGAGATTCGGCGAGGCAATTTAGTCCCCTTTGCAAAGTAACCTATAAAGGTACAATACCCAGCATGATTTCTGCAGCCATCATCATCGAACGCACCGATATCCGCTTAGGCGGGGCCGAACGCTCTATCGCCGAGCTGACGGAGGAGCTGGCTATTCAGGGTGTCAAGCCGCAAATAATCGCCGCAGCCGGCATACCTGCGGAAAATACCACCATCCTCTGTTCGGAAAATCCCGGCAGCCGGATTTCGCTTGCCGAGTTCGAGATGGCGATCAAACGGCATCTTGCCGACACGCATTACGACATCGTCCACAGTGTTCTGCCGTTTGATTTTGCCGACATTTATCAGCCTCGCGGCGGAAGCTATAAAGAAGCAATGCTCCAACATGCCGCAAGCTATAGCAATCCGACCATTGCCGCATGGAAACGCTGGACTCATTTTCTAAATCGCCGACGAACGGCTTATCTTCGGGCTGAACAAAATCTTTGTCGCACCCAAAACCGCACGATCATCGCCGCCCTCTCGGACTATGTCAAGCAGCAGTTTATCCGTCATTATCAGATGCCCGACAAACGCATCTCGGTTATTCCCAATGGAATTAATACCAGCCGTATCGAATCGTATTCAAATAAAGATACGTTCCGAAACAACCTGACAACAAGCTGCTCTAATCCCGTTTTGTTTTTGCTGGCCGCCAACAACTTCCGCCTCAAAGGGCTGCGGCAAGCCATCAGCGCGATGCAGCTTACACTCGCTCATAATCCGCAATCTCCGGCTCATCTGATCATCGCCGGTTCGGATAACCCTGCTCCCTACCGTGCGATGGCAAAGTCGCTGGGTATCGAAGACCGCATCGTGTTTATTGGTTCCCAAAGCAGCATCGCCGGCGTCATCGCCGCTTGTGATGCCGCCATCCTGCCGACCTGGTACGACCCCAGCTCTCGTTTTATTCTCGAAGCAATCGCTGCGGGCAAACCCGTCATCACCACCCGCTGCAATGGGGCATCTGAACAATACCAGCATCGCAAACACGGCTTTGTTATCGAAAATCCGGATTGTATCAGTGATTTATCTTCAGCTATTGACGCTTTATGCGACTCGGCAGCTCGACAATCCTGCACGGAAGCTATCCGTACCGATCGGCTCATAGAGCAGGTTTCGATTACAAGACATGTTGGACAACTCCGGCAGCTATATGATATAATCCTCTCCCAGAAGAAAGGTTAATACTCAATGATTGGCTATTTCGTCATTTTAATAATTGTCGCATATTGCCTTGGCGCTGTGCCGTTCGGGTTGCTGATTGCCCAAACGCAGGGTGTCGATCTGCGTAAAGTCGGGTCGGGCAACATCGGCGCTACCAATGTGATGCGAACTCTCGGAAAGAAACTGGGCTATACCTGTTTTGCTCTGGATGTTGCCAAAGGCTTGATTCCGATGCTGCTGGTTCCAGCGTTTGGGTTAACGGACCCGAATCCCACCATCGGCCAGCTTTCACTCTGGCTGGTTGTCGGATGCGCTGCAGTACTCGGACATATTTTCCCCATTTACCTCGGTTTTAAAGGTGGTAAAGGTGTCGCCACCAGCCTGGGCGTAGTCTTGGGGTTATGGCCGTACTACACCGTCTGCGGCCTGATTGCATTCGGGTTATGGATCGTCCTGTTCCTGATTTGGCGATATGTCTCACTGGCGTCGATTTTTGCAGCCTTGGCTTTCCCTATCGCCCTGACAGCGCTAACCTTGCTGATCAGCAACTGGCAATTTGCCCAATTGTGGCCATTATACATCGTCGCAATCCTGATGCCTCTGCTGGTTATTGCCCGACATGCCGAGAACATCAAACGTCTCTTGGAGGGTTCGGAAAACAAAATTGCCAAGAAGTAGCCTTTTTCACTCTTCTTTATATCCTTTGTTTTTCTTGATTTTCAGACCTTATTCGGCTACAATCGCTATACTTTTTTAGGGATAAACTATGGAATTTACTAAAATGCACGGCTTGGGCAATGACTATGTGTATGTCAATTGCTTTACCCAAACGATCAACAACCCGACACAATTAGCCATTGCTGTCAGCGACCGCCATCGCGGCATCGGCTCTGACGGTCTGATTCTGATTTGTCCATCCAAACTGGCCGACGCCCGGATGCGGATGTTTAACGCCGACGGCTCCGAATCGCAGATGTGCGGGAACGGTATCCGCTGCGTGGCCAAATATGTTTACGACCATGGTTTAGCCCCCGCCAATACCGAATTTTCTATCCCCGGAATGCCGACGATGCCTCACTCGCTCCGTATTGAAACCGGACGCGGGATTTTAACGCTGGGTTTGGATGTCGGCCCGGACAATAAAGTCGTCCGTGTCTGCGTCAATATGGGCCAGCCCATTATGGAAGCTGCCAAAATTCCCGTCGCACTTGAGACCAATCAAGTGGTCGGGGTTCCTCTGCAGATTGCCGGACAGGAACTGACCATGACCTGCGTTTCGATGGGCAACCCCCATGCGGTCTTTTTCTGTGAAGACCTCGACGCGATTGATTTAAACGTCGTCGGCCCACTGATTGAGCACCATCAGCTTTTCCCTGAACGGGTCAATGTCCATTTCGTCAAAGCCGACAACCCGAAAGAATTTACGATGCGAACCTGGGAACGCGGCAGCGGCATCACGCTGGCCTGCGGTACCGGCGCCTGCGCCTGTGGGGTTGCCGGGGTCCTGACCGGAAAATGCGGGCGGGCCGTTAGGGCTCATCTGCCCGGCGGCGACCTGGAACTGAACTGGTGCAATACTGACAACTGTGTCTATATGACCGGCCCGGCAACTGAGGTATTTTCAGGCAGCTGGCCGGAATAAAATGAGGGCCTTATGGCTATTTTGGTTGGTATCGACGAAGCAGGCTACGGCCCCATATTGGGTCCGCTGGTCGTCTCCGGCACAGCCTTTTCGATTCCTGCAGCTCTGCTGAAATCCAACCTGTGGGAACTGCTCCAGAAGGCTGTAACCAAAAATAAAAAAAAGCAAGCCGGCCGGGTGCTCATTAATGACAGCAAAAAAGCCTACTCGGGCGATAAAGGTCTTGAGCATCTTTTACGAACGGTATTGGCGGCAATGAACACAATCAACCGGAAGGATAACCCCCTCCAATCCTTTTGTTCGCCTGAAAGCCTTCATGATTTGCTTTGTCAATTAAGTCCTGCGTGTTTCAACTCCTTGAAAGACTACCCCTGGTACCAGAATTTGAAATCTGCCGTGCCCGTCTGGCCCAAAGACTGCGGCATCGCCTCAAATGTGCTCAATCGCACCCTGGCCGAAAACCAGATGCAGCTTCTGTGGGTGCAAAGCCGTTTTCTTGAAGTGGGTCAATACAATGACCGCATCGACAAAATTCAAAATAAATCCCGCGTGCTGTTTACCGAGATTTGCTCGCTAATTGACCACATACTGCAAAATTATGCGGATGGTAGTGAACCGATTCAATTCCTCATCGACCGGCAAGGCGGCAGAGAACATTACCATCAGGAACTGCTGCGGATGTTTCCGGGGATGGAACTGACCATCTTAACTGAAACAGACACGCTGAGCAGTTATGAAATGACCGGTTCTGGAAAGCGGATGCGGCTGCACTTTACCGTTGAAGCCGACAGCAAACATCTGCCGGTTGCCCTGGCCTCGATGACCAGTAAGCTCGTGCGGGAATTGTTAATCGATGAACTCAATCGGCACTTTATTTCGCTGATGCCTGACTTAAAGCCCACAGCAGGCTACTGGCAGGACGGCTTGCGGTTTATCGAAGACATCAAGCCCCTCCAGACCCGACACCCCATCGACCACCGCTTGCTTATTCGTCAAAAGTAGCTCAACGGCCGATTTTTTACTGACTACGGCCGAGAAACAATTTCGTCTGAAAACTTTTCTCTGACGTAAAGGCAAATTCCTTACCATTGGCCAACAGGCTTACTTTGGGCCCATCGATGTCGACAGGTATTGTCAGGTTCGGGTCGCAGCTGCAAAGGATATTCGCCATAGTAATGGCTTTTTCGATACCATCGCCGGCGTTGTAATTAACAACCTCGTCCGGTTGGGCCAGCCGATTGCCGTCGTAGATTGACTCATTGGACATCTCATTAAGCTTTGCATAGACCTGTTCCGGCGAAAGGTCTTTGAAGGCTTCGATACTGACCGGGCAGCGTTCCATTGCCGCCTTAAGAAATGGCTGCCAGTCGCATTGGTCCATATCCCGATAGGCATAGAACGCCAAATCCGCCGTGATGGATCTTTCCCGCATCGATTGGAGATAGGTGATAATCTGCTCACGAGTCCAGTCAACAGGAATAGTCAAAGGTTCAGCATTCTGATACTGCTTTTCATTGGCCGGCAGCTTTGGAGTAATCTTAAGAAAATCCAGCAAATCCACAACCAATTGTTCTGCCTGCGGGACAAACGGCGACAGAAACTTTGCCATTTTATCCCGGTCCGAAGCGTTATAGATATCAATCTTTTCATACTCCAGATACGCACGAAGCTGTTCGCAGCAAATCCGTCCCTCGTGCGGATACGGCAGATAATCCTCGCTCGACACCTCATCGAGCAGCTTTTCAAATGTCTCGTCCGCAATCCGGAAACGGCTGCCATGTTCATAACCGAACAGGGTCTCGGCCTTGATAAACATCTTTTTGCCGCGCTGCGGACGGCAGAATTGAAAATACTTTTGATAAACGTGATTGGCTCGCAGGAAGTTGGCATAGTTAAGCGGGTTAAGCTCCGCTGTCAAAAATTCACCCAGCTTGGCCTGCAGCCGCTGATATTCTTTACTGTTAATGGTAGCCGTTGGGTACAGGCAGTGAATCCAGCCGGTGTTGTGGCCGACAATCGTAACCTGCTCGTTGCGAATGGCCCGCTGGGATTTCATGCTGATTTCCGTACCGTTAAACCACATCGCCTTGGTGACCATCCGGCGGTTATTGGAAATTACTCCATCGGCAATATCGATAAAATTCTGTGAATGCAGCGGAGTCAGCACCATAAAAATATCTTCCAGCGGAACGCCGCAGACGATAAACGATGCGGCAGCATACAGCGCCGACAGCGACACGCACTCGCCGGCCCCGGTTTTGTAGCCGGGCTTGCGGCGGAAGGCCTTCATTGCTTCGACAGTCTCCGTCTTCCAATAGGGAATAACATCGCCGTCATACGCATCCAGCCCGAAATGCCGGCGGATATCCACATCGAAATAGTACTGGTCGCCCTGGTAGCCGAACAAGGCGTTGCTTTGGGCAATTTTGTCGCGGGGAATATATTTCTCAAACCGGGCAAGTTCGACATCTTTGGTTGTCATCCCCCAAGTCTGCAAGTCCAAATTAAACTCGAACTCATCCATAATATACTGACGCAGACGCATCAGTTTGCGGTACGGCGATTTGCCCTCCAGCTTGACAAAGCAGTCTTCCTTGCGCCATTCCCAGATTATAGGACTCATCAGGTTGGCCAGCACCAGGCTGTACATCAGCTCAGGGAAGACAAAACATTCCATATCCGAAAGGGTTACTGCTGAGCTGTATTTTTCGAGGTCTTGCGGCTGCATAGATGGTCTCCAGGCCAGGTGCTAACTCGTTGAAATAAAAAGAATTATAAAAACCGGAGAAGGTGGGATTCGAACCCACGGTAGAGTAAACCCTACACAGCCTTTCCAAGGCTGCTCCTTAAGCCGCTCGGACACCTCTCCATAAATACTACGGAAACAATATCTTCCGGAAAACTTATATTACCAAAATCCCACGTCGCTTCAAGCAGAAAAAAATCAAAACCGCAGTTTCAAGGACTCAGACACCCTTTTTTATTCAAACATCAGGCAGTCCGCAAAAACATCCTGAAAGTCAGTCCTCGCGGCCATCTCGATATACTCAATTCCGCGAGCAAAAATCTCCGCCTGAATGCGGATATTGCGGTCCAGTAAGATCTCCAGAGCTCCGCTGCTGGCCGCATTGCCGATAAAATGTATCTTTTCCAGCGGAATTGAAGGCAGCAGGCCGATTTTCACCGCACTGGATTTCTGGATATAATTTCCAAAGGCCCCTGCCAGCAGAAGCTTATCGATTTGACCATCAGTAATGCCGGCCGTCTTTTCGAGGATGCGGATACCCGCGCGAATGGCCGCCTTGGCCAGCTGCATCTGACGAGCATCGCCCTGGGTCAGCCAGATACTCGGCTTGCCGCTGTCGAAGGCCAAGACAAACGCCGGCTCGCCATCCTGCTCAATCAGCCGGCGGGCAATGGCGGGACACACCCGACCTTTCAGGTCATCCCGTTCCACAAAACGCCCGGTTGAATCTATGATCCCCAACTGGACAAGCACCGCCATCGCATCGATCAATCCGCTTCCGCAGATTGAACGCGGGGCCGCAGCTCCAATGACATCTATATCAATATCTTCTTTATTAATGATAACACGCTGAATTGCGCCTTCCATCGCGCGGCTGCCATGCTGAATTCGTGCTCCTTCCAGGGCAGGCCCGGCCGCACAACTGACCGCATATAATTTATTTTGGTGGCACAAAACCAACTCGCCATTAGTGCCGATATCAACCAGCAATGACGTCTGGCGTTCTGTATCAAAATCCGCCGCAACCGCCGCCGCCAGGGTATCTGAACCGACAAAACCGGCGATATTCTGGGGCGTATGCAGGATACCCGCGGAATTGATATCCAGCCCAAACGATATTGCGGGCGTATCGACGGCTTCGACACTGTGGGGATGATAGGGACTCTGACCTAACTGCTCAACGGGATATTTCAGCAGCAGATGATTCATTGTTGTGTTGCCGACCGCAACCATCTCATATACCCATTCGGGCTTAATTTGTGCCTGCAAAACCGCTTGCCCAAGCAGATCATTCAAGCATTCTCGAATCGCCTGCTGCAGCAGCTGCTGCCCCTGAGCGTCCGAAGCAAAATGGATGCGGCTGATAACATCATCGCCCCACTTATGCTGAGGATTCGCGGTCGAGGCCGTTGCCATCATTTTACCGCTGATCATATCGACCAGCCGTAAAACCACCGTTGTCGTTCCAATGTCAACCGCAGCTCCATAGATATGGCCGGTCGTATTGCCCGCTTCTACGGAGACAATCTCCCATTGTTTTTGTGATGGGACAAAATGAAGAACTGCCGTAACACCGCCGCTGACGTCGATGTCAGGAATATGGTACAAAGGTGACGCTGGATTGGAAATAAAATGCTGTTCCGTTAACATCTGACGCATCGCCTTGATGGATGAAGGACATTCAGCCAAAAAGACTTTTCGCCACATCGGACAGGCAACCAGCTGCTTATCGACCCCCTCCTGCAGAATCTGATGGCGGAAAAATCGACTGGTCGCTGGAATTGAAACCGTCAGATCTTTATCAACATGACATTGGCATGCCAAAACTTCTCTGCCGGACGGTTCGATTTTGACTCGGCATTTTTTGCATGTGCCGCGTCCCCCGCATGGACTGACCAATACAATATCTGCCTGACCAGCCGCCTCAAACAAGGTCGCCCCTGCGTGAATACGAACTGACTTTTGTTCCGGCAGAAAGGTAACAGAGTAATGTTCCATTAGCTACCCGTAAACCAAAGAAAAGAAAATGCAGAATTTTCCACGGTGTGGATTTCTGCATTTTCTGTATTAATTATGTCCGCTATTAAAATAAACCACCGCCTTAACGCAACGGCAATGGTTAATTAACCGGTGATCTTATTGCGAACTTTCCAACGTGCTTTGCGCTTTTTGCTGCCGATTTTACGTCTGCGTCTGGGTTTTGCCATCCGTATCTCCACGAAAACTTTAGTTTATAAAACATTTTGCTAAAACAGATTCGGGGCATTAGTATATAGACTTCTGATAAAATTGCAAGTACCAGTTCCAAAAAAAACAATTCGTGGAGAATAAAAATGATACAGTGCAAAGATTGCGACCTATATCATCAGGAATCCGACGGAAGGCGTATTTTTCTATGCGACCCATTTAGCAACATTAAAGAGCCTGAATGTCTTCATAAATGGCAGCTTTTGCGCTTAGATATGCTGCTCCAGACATTCAGCAATATGACCTCCGTGCAAGCTAAAATGGCCCCCCTTCAGGACAAGATATTCAAATACAT
>JBHJNC010000098.1:0-11182 GCA_048497675.1 Gimesia maris | reverse complement strand
TTCCGGCGATGGTGTTTCTGGCGATTTTCATGATGCCGTTTTATTACGGATCCAAGGCGCGTTCGGTGCCGGAATACCTCAAGATGCGTTTTGATGAGCGCGTTCGGGGTTTGAACTCGATCACGTTTGCGGTAATGACGGTGTTTGCGTCAGGTATTTCGATGAATGCTCTTGCGAAGCTTTTGAACCAGCTGCTGGGGTGGGATTATAATGCCAGCCTGTGGATTTGCTCGGCGGTGGTGCTGGTGTATGTGCTCAAAGGCGGCCTGACTTCTGCGATTTATACCGAAGTCTTGCAGTTCTTTATGATTGTGCTGGGGTTTGCGCCGGTTGTGTACCTGGGTCTCAAAGATGTTGGTGGCTGGGGTGCGGTCAAGGCACAGCTTACCCAGGTTGCGGCCAATCCTGCGGCGCTGGATTTGAACAGCAAAACATTCGCATCCGACGCATGGACAAGTGCATGGAAACCGCTGCTGGGCGGGCCGGGTGCCAATCCGATGGGTGTGGATGTGTTTGCGATGGTTTTCGGACTTGGATTTGTGCTATCGTTTGGGTATTGGTGTACTAACTTCCTTGTGGTGCAGCGAGCAATGGCGGCCAAGGACATGGGTGCGGCCAGGCGAACTCCGCTGATTGCGGCGGTGCCGAAGATGATTTTCCCGATTCTGGTGATTCTGCCGGGTATGCTGGCTGTAGCACTTGCGTCTATGAGCGAGAAGACCGGCTTTGATATGCCTAAGCGAAGCATCGATGCGGGGGCGTATGCACCGGCGGTGCAGGCGATCAAGACGGCGTCGCAAGATAATCTTGATGCCGCCATGGATAAACTGACGACTGAGACTGGACTGAAATTCAATAAGGAAAAGATAGCGGCGATGATTGCCGCTGATAAAGTTGCTCCTTTGGCTGAAGATACAGTCAAAGAACTGCTTGGCAAGGCTGTCGCTGAGAATGATTATGACGGTGTGATTTTGTCGCTGGTGACGCGATATTGCCCGACCGGTCTGCTGGGATTAGCGCTGACGGCGCTGCTTGCGTCGTTTATGTCCGGTATGGCCGGCAATGTGACGGCGTTTAATACGGTATGGACATACGATTTGTACCAGGCGTATCTGGCTCCAGGCAAGAGCGATGCTCATTATCTGTGGATGGGCAAGTTTATTACGGTAGTGGGAATTCTTCTGAGTATTGCCTGTGCGTATTTTGCCAAGCAGTACAATAATGCGATGGATGTGATTCAGTTGGTGTTTGGATTTGTTAATGCTCCGCTGTTTGCAACATTCATTATGGGTATGTTTGTGGTTCGTACGACCGGTACAGGTGCATTCCTGGGACTGCTTCTGGGTACGGCGACATCGGCCGTGTTCCATGCTCTGACTCTGGCAGCGGGCAATGTCCCTGGCATTAAGGGCGGCTATATCAACGTGCTTTATACGTTCCCCAGTGAAATGGCTCAGAACTTCTGGCTGGCGGGGTTCGCGTTTACGTCCTGTCTTGTGCTGACGATTGTGATTTCGCTGGCGACCAGGCAGACCAAGACCAACGAAGACCTCAAGGGCCTGGTCTATTCGCTGACACCAAAGATCAAAAATACTGAAGAAAACTTCTTCCTGCGTCCGGCGGTGCTGGGCCTCATTCTGCTGGCTGCGTGCATAGTCTTAAATATTCTCTTCTGGTAATGAAAGGACGGTTGTTATGTTGGATATTCGCTGGCCGATAGGCCTGATGTTTTCGCTGATTGGCTTGATTCTTGTGGTCTATGGAGCACTGACCGGGAAAAACCCAATGTATGACAAACACTCACTCGGAATCAATATTAATCTGGTTTGGGGTCTGTTGCTGTTGGCGTTCGGCTTGTTTATGCTGATTTCAGCCAAGATCGCCGCCAACGCCGAAAAGAAAAAATCCAAATAAAAGAGGTTCGCGATGAAATGTGAAGTGACCAGTGACAAGCAGGCCTTTGCTCTGCTAAAGAAACTGGCAGCAGCAAAAAAAATGAACGTTGCCGGTGGTAAAGTTCGCAGAACGTCATCTCGGTTTTGTCTGGGCGTTGAACACGGCGACTATAATGGAACTGAATTGTTTGGAGTTGGCACGGATCGTTTCATCTGGATGGCCTATAAGCCCAACGGCACGTCGAAGATGCGGCTGTACAGCGAGAACTTCCCCGGTGATGGTGTAGTCGAGTTTGAAATCGGCAATGTGCCCCCGCCAAAGTCCGTTGCCGACAGTTGGGCCAGATTCCCTTATGGCGTCGATTATATCCTGAAAAAAGCAGGGTATAAGCTGACGCAGGGTATTGATGTGGTGTTATTTGGCAATATACCTGGCGGCGGGATGAGCCGGTCGGCGTCGCTGTCGCTGAACCTGATTTTGTCGGTTCTCGACGCCAACGGGATTGTCGAAAAAGACCAGATGAAGATTGTGGATTTGGCGCAGTTGGTGGAAAATGAGTACATCGGTTCACCCTGCGGCAAGCTCGACCAGATTATGATTCTCTTTGCCAAAGCCGGCATGGGTACGCACTATATTCCCGCTACGCGGTCGATTAAGTATGTGCAGCTTGGCAAGAAGGCCAAAGATTTCCGTATTGTCGTGATGGATACCGGTACCGTTCGTCCGGGATTGGAAAAATCAACATATAAAGTCCGCCGTTCGGAATGTGACGAATTGGTCAAAAAGGCACAAAAGGCGAAATTTAAGATTTCCTGCCTTGCCGACATCAAGACGGATGCGATGTATAAGAAAATCAAGGCGACTTTTGAAAAGAAGTATCCGTATTTGGTCGATCGGATGACCTATATTTACAATGCTCAAAAACGATTCTATGTGATGATGGATGCCTGGAAAAAGGGCGATATTGAAAAGGTCGGGCAGGTTTTTCGAGCTGATGGTATTGGTCTTCGTGATGAGTATAAGATTTCCGGGCCTGAATTGGAAACAATGTGTGATATCGTTCGTACCGTACCTCAAACACTTGGCGAGCGAATGCTCGGCGGCGGCGATAAGGGGGCGGCCGGTGCACTGGTGCTGGCCAGTGGAGCAGATGTTGTGAAAAAGGCCGTAGATGCAGGTTATCCGAGAAGCCGGCCGGACTTTGCAGATCGCTATGCGGTTCATACTTGCAAAGTGGTTGATGGTGTAAAAGTGTTTGAAAAAGTTATCTAACTCTCTTAATAGTAAAACTTTAAGACATAAAAGGCTCGCTTGTTAAAGCGGGCTTTTTTTGTAGAATAATATCGACAAAATTGTATTTTATTAAAGACAGTTGTACAATTCTGTCGTATAAAGAAATAATAAATCAAAGTTTTAATCTTGTAAAGTAGGCTATTTATGTCCAAAAAGTTATCATCCGATGTTGCCTTGCTGGCAGCTGTTGCAAAGGCTTTTGCTGAGTCGCTGAGCCTTGAAGCGACGCTGGAATCGATTCTTAAATCCATGGATTCCTATTTGAAGCTCGAACGGGGCTTGATCACGTTACTCAATCCGGATAGTGAAACAATAAACATCAAAGTGGCTCATGGAATTACTGATGAATCGAAAAAGGCCGTAACTTATAAGGTGGGCGAAGGAATAACAGGGCTGGTGGTACAAACCGGGAAAGAAGTGGTCGTTCCGGATATTCGACTGGACCCTCGATTTTTGGCCAAAACAGGAACGCGGCAGATTCCCAAGGGGCAGAAAATCGCGTTTGTATGTGTTCCGATTAAATTGGAGAAAGCGACTATCGGTGCGATCAGTGTAGATAAAAAAGTCAAGACAGAAGAAGATTTTGAAACCTATGTACGCCTGATGGAAGTCATCGCGACGATGATCGCTCAGGCGGTCAAGCTCAACAAAACAATTGAGTCGGATAAACAGGAGCTTCGTAACGAAAACGAACGCCTCCTTCGCGAGCTTAAAAGCAAGTTCAAAGTCCAGAATATGGTCGGCAGCAGTAATGCGATTCAGGAAGTTTATCGTCTGATTCACCAGGTGGCAAACAGCAATGCGACGGTTCTGATTCGGGGCGAAAGCGGTACAGGGAAAGATCTCGTAGCGCATGCCATCCATTACAATAGTGTCCGGGCGGATAAACCTTTTCTCAAAGTAAACTGTACCGCCTTGCCGGATACGCTGCTGGAAAGCGAGCTGTTTGGTCATGAAAAGGGGGCTTTTACCGGTGCGAATGAGCGCAAGCTGGGTCGATTTGAGCTGGCTAACGGAGGGACGCTATTTTTGGATGAAATTGGTGATTTCTCACTCAATTTACAGGTCAAATTGCTTCGGGTTATTCAATTTAAGGAATTCGAGCGTGTTGGCGGCACGCAGACGATAAAATCCAATGTTCGAATTATTGTCGCAACAAATAAAAACCTCGAAGAAAGTGTCAAAGAAAAGATTTTTCGGGAAGATTTATATTATCGGATTAATGTGTTTCCGATATTCATTCCGCCGCTGCGTGACCGAAAAGATGATATCATGCTTATGGCTGATTTTTTTCTTGAACGCTACGCTAAAGAGAATCATAAGCTGATTAATCGTATCTCTACGCCGGCCATTGAGATGCTTACTGCATACCACTGGCCCGGCAATGTGCGGGAGCTCGAGAATTGCATTGAAAGGGCGGTTCTGCTGTGTGACGGGGATGTGATTCGTTCAGACCATTTGCCGCCGTCGCTGCAGATGGTTCAGAAGAATATCCCAATAGACGGTCTTTCATTAACAGATCGTGTGGAAAATCTTGAGAAGGAAATCATTATTGATGCTCTGAAAAAAACCGGCGGGCGACAGCGTCTTGCCGCCAGAGAGCTTGGTGTTACAGAGCGTATTTTAGGTTATAAAATCCAAAAATATAATATTCTGAAAAAATAAGCCGGCCAAAATACATTTATGTAGAAAGATGTTTTAGTCGCTACAAAATTGTATTTCATTGATTGCGATAAGCAAAGGCATAGGGCACATGGACCTGCTTGATTCGATTTTACTATTTTTTATAAGCTCATTTTAAATAGAGGCTTCTGTTTTTATTTGACATCTCGTCTTATTGTTGGCACATCACTTGCATTTGAATTAATAAAATGACAGGCCTGTGTCATTAGCGTCTAAAGCGAAACGAAGAATAACTTGAAAATGGAGCAAACAGACAATGAGTAAGACAAGGACAGCAAGAGCAGCAGTATGTGGTATCGTGTGTATTTTAAGCCTGGCAGCATTTGCGCAAGAACAGACAGAGCAAAAGCAATCACCTCAGGTACAAGCCGTTGAGGAATCACCTTTTTCCGTTACTGCGACGGCAGCTTTTATGAGCAAGTATGTCTGGCGTGGTCAGCTGCTGAATGATGACTATGTCATGCAGCCCTCCGCAGGGGTTAATTATGGAAATTTATCCGCATCGTGGTGGGGCAATGTCGATATGACTGAATACCATAAAGACGCCGGCGGGAATGATAATCAGTGGGAGTTTACAGAGCATGACTGGACTATTGGTTATGCAAATACTCTTCCGGGAGTCGAACTGGTTAAGTACTCAGTGGGAGCGATTTATTATTACTTTCCAAGCCTGACCGATGATGGCGACACCGTTGAAGTCTATGCAGGGCTGGGATTGGATCTTCCTTTGAGCCCCACACTGACCCTGTATCGGGATATTGATGAAGGCGATTGTACCTATGCTGCCTTCAGTGTCAGTCATTCCATCGAAAAGTTGTTTGAGCTGTCTTCGGACATTCCTGTTGGGATGACTGCCTCGGCAAGTATGGGGTGGGGCAATAAAGCGTATAATAAATTTTATTGGGGCGGCCTGGATGATAGCGCATTGCAGGATCTAACCGTATCAGTTGGTTTCCCGATCCCTGTAAAGGGCTGGACCCTGACTCCCAGTATTAACTATGTAACTCTTTTGGACAGCGATGTGCGGGAAGCGGATACGTATGCGACTTACAGCGGGAATAACGACAGCGACTATTTGTTTACAGGCTTAACACTTTCACGGACTTTTTAATTACAGTGAGAGTTGAAAGGAAAATAATATGAGAATTGAATTAAACCTTCTTAATCGAATTTTAAGTTTCAGTATTTTGTTGTTTATGATGATGGCCGGACCGGTTTTTGCAGAAGAATCTGTATCGGGGCCCATTGATGCACCCCCGGCCGCTCCGGCGCTGGTGGTTGATACCGGAGATACTGCGTGGATTCTTATCAGTGCTGCATTGGTGATGCTGATGACTCCGGGGCTGGCGTTTTTCTACGGCGGCCTGGTACGCAGAAAAAACTATCTCAATGTGCTGATGCAGTGTATGATTATCTTGGCTGCATTGAGCGTACAGTGGGTTGTATTTGGGTATAGTCTGTCGTTTAGTCCCGGCAGCAAATTCCTCGGCGGACTGGACTGGATGATGCTCAAGGGCGTCGGGCTTGAGCCCTACGGCGACTATTCGGCGACTATTCCGCATCAGCTGTTTATGGTTTTCCAGATGATGTTTGCAGTGATTACCCCGGCGCTGATTATCGGGGCATTTGCAGAGCGCATGAAATTTTCGGCCTTTCTTGTCTTTACCCTGCTCTGGGCGACGTTGGTTTATGACCCTGTGGCTCACTGGGTCTGGGGTGTTGGTGGATGGCTTCGTGATATGAGTTGGATTGGTCTGCCCGGTTTTGCGCTGGATTTTGCCGGCGGCACGGTGGTACATATTAACGCCGGTATTGCAGCGCTGGTTACGGCGATGGTGATCGGCAAACGCAAAAATGTCGATAGGTATCCGATACCCCCGCACTCGCTGCCTTTCAGCGTGTTGGGAGCAGCTTTGCTGTGGTTTGGTTGGTTCGGCTTTAATGCCGGAAGCGCTTTGGGTGCCAATGGTCTTGCGGCGAATGCTTTTGTGGTGACTCATGTTGCAGCAGCCGCGGCAGCTTTAACCTGGGCGTTGATTGACTGGCGTATTCATGGTGGTCCGACGATGCTGGGTACGATTTCCGGAGCGGTAGCGGGTTTGGTTGCCATTACGCCGGCAGCGGGTTTTGTTGGTGTCGGCAGCGCTTTGATTATCGGCATACTGGTTAGTGTGTTCTGCTTCTTTGCTGTCAGCTATCTAAAACCCAAGTTGGGCTATGATGATTCCCTGGATGCTTTCGGCGTACACGGCATTGGCGGTCTTTGGGGTGCTTTGGCAACGGGATTGTTTGCCTCCAAGGCGGTTAATCCGGCAGGAGCAGACGGGCTTTTCTATGGCAATCCCAAACAATTTTTGATTCAGGTTGCTGCGTCACTGATTACCATTATATACGCCGGTATCGTAACCTGGGTAATCTATAAAGTTGTTGATAAGATCATTGGCGTCCGCGTTACCTGCAAAGAAGAGGCGATGGGACTTGATCTAACCCAGCATAATGAACGTGCTTACACGATGCTTGAATAAACTAAAACCGACAGGAGATATTGAAAATGAAAATGATCATTGCTATTATTCAGCCGCATCGTCTTGAGGCGGTCAAAGAAGAGCTTTACAACGCAGAAGTGAACTTGATAACCGTGTCAGAAGTGCTTGGCCACGGAAGACAAAAAGGTGTTACCGAAGTCTATCGTGGTTTCAAAGAAACCGGCAACCTGCTGCGAAAGATTCGGATTGATATTGCAGTCAATGACAACTTTGTTCAGCCGACGATTGACGCTATCCGAAAAGGTGCCCAAACCGGCGAAGTCGGGGATGGCAAAATTTTTGTTCTTGATTTAGAGCAGTGTGTTCGCATTCGAACAGGTGAAACCGGAGGGCAAGCCATCGGATAAAATACAATGATAATAACAATATTGTAATGCAAAGGTTGATGTTGCTACAAAATTGTTGATTTTTGAAATCAAGGAAACACCACTGTCTACAATGTAAGCCATTTTTAATAATAGGCTTATAAAAATATTACCGAGATTTTTGTATGTGGTACGTCCGTTGCTTACAGATGCATTCCGTAAGATTTGCTTTTACCGCAAAGACATTGCAGTGCGGTCGCAGATGTAAGCAACGGACATTATTATTGTAGTAAGGAACAGCAGTGGATGCAAAAAGTTGTTTTGTTCGCTCGTTTAAATACCTGAGTGCCGGTTTTTTGTTTTGTCTTTTCATGCCGAATTCGGTTTTTGCCAACCCGGATCCTGTAGTCAATCTTGGTTTAAGCCAGACAACCGATGTGCTTTTTCTGTTAATGGGGTCGGTTATGATTCTTGCGATGCATGGCGGATTTGCCTTTTTGGAGGCCGGTTCGGTTCGCAAGAAAAATCAGGTCAATGCGTTAAACAAGATCATCTGCGAATGGAGTTTTTCAGCAGTGATGTATTTCCTGATTGGTTATCCTATTGCACGGGGGATTTCATTTCTGATACCCGTCAGCGAAATAGAAGCCGGTCACGGAGCAGAGTGTGTTCGGTTTTTCCTGCTGCTGGGATTTGCCGCGTGTATTCCGGCGATTATTTCGGGCGGCGTAGCTGAGCGAGCGAAATTTTGGACCAATTCGCTGGCAGGCGGCATTTTTGTAGGTTTGGCTTATCCATTAGTCGAAGGGTTTACCTGGGGGCAGTATAGTTCTATGCTCTCAGATTTGCTGGCTATGCTTTCCTTCTGTAAGGAACCTTTTCATGATTTTGCAGGTTCGGTCGTTGTTCACGCAACGGGCGGATGGCTTGCGTTGCCTGCGATTCTGCTGTTAGGTCCCCGGCTTAAACGATATGAAGATAATGCTATCAAAGTAAGCAGTATCCCTTTTCTTGCCTTGGGCAGTTGGGCGCTGATTGTTGGCTGGTTTGGATTTAACGTGATGAGTGCCGGCTCCTTGTCGGCAATCTCCGGCTTAGTGGCGATCAATTCATTGATGGCGATGGTTGGAGGGACTTTAGCGGCATTGTTTATCTCCCGTAATGACGCGGGTTTTGTTCATAACGGAGCCCTTGCTGGGTTGGTCGCGGTTTGTGCCGGTTCTGACTTGTATCATCCGATCTCAGCGATGGTTGTCGGGGCGGTTGCCGGGGCGATTTTTGTGTTTTTGTTTCGTATCGAGACTGAAGAGTGGAAAATTGACGATGTGCTGGGAGTCTGGCCGCTTCATGGTGTATGCGGGGCGTGGGGCGGTATTGCCGCCGGCATTTTCGGTCTTGAAGCCCTTGGCGGCAAAGGCGGCGTTAGTTTCTTCTCACAGCTTATTGTAACAGGCCTGGTTCTCCTTTTTACACTGACGTTCAGTGTTTGTGTGTATGGTATATTAAAGGTCACCGTGGGGATTCGCCTTGATGCTCATGATGAGAAGATGGGTTCTGATTTGGCGATTCATCAGATTCAAGCCAACCCGGAAGAAGCTTTATAGTAACTATTCACTCCTTTCAAATAAGAATATATAAACTATGAAAATGGTAATTGCAATTATCCAGCCCGAAAAGCTCGAAGCCGTAAAAACAGCTCTTTTTAATGCTGAAGTCTACAAGATGACTGTAAGCCGTGTTCGCGGCTGCGGCCAGCAGGCGGGGTACGATGAACACTATCGCGGCCAGGTTAAAACAGTTAATTTGCTGGAGAAAATTCGAATAGAGATCGCTGTCAATGACAAGTTTGTTGAGCCTACCATCAAGGCTATCATCAAAGCCGCCAAGAGCGGCAATATTGGTGACGGTAAGATTTTTATTATGCCTTTGGAAGAATGTATTCGCATACGAACTGAAGAAAAAGGTTCGGAGGCGATCGGCTAAAGAAGATAAAGGCAGGCAAAACAATAACATACATAAATGTAGAAAAAAACAAAAAAAACAACAAAATTGTTTATTTGCCGTTTATTGGGCAACCCAGTCGTATTTTCGCAACTTCTTGTTTTATATGGAGATAAATAAAATTTAATGAAAATTCTGTTGCTGGCACGTAATCTGCATATACTTCGTTTGTAGAGAATCTCTGGATATAAGCTGAAGAACCCAGAATAAACGCAAAAAAGTGGTGACAACGATCCGATTTTAATGGCTCAATGAGTTCTGTTCGGGCATGATCGGGTTAATATTGGGGAGTTTCAAAACCAAGGTTTTTTAGCGTTTTTGGTGTTCTTCATGCAGGCCGGCTTCGACTCGTTCGGAGTCGGCCCTACCGATTTCAATAATTTGGGTTGTCGCTGATCCTGGAAGGTTTGTTTACAAAAAAGACCTTTTAAGTAAAGATGCGACCTCCAGATTTTTATGCAATATACAAGGCAAGGATTTGTTTGGACTTAATTGGAAATAACGGTATATAATGTAGTGTTGTCGTTATTGGCGACCTTTGGACGTCAGTTAGACAATAGAAAAAAAGATAATTTTTTTGGAGAAATAGCAATGGAGACACCAAGTTGTACCTCAGAAATTTTTGGGGCCAATGTGTTTAACGATGCCGTAATGCGTGAGCGGTTGCCCAAAAACATATATAAGCTCTTTGTTCAGGCTCGAAATGGCCATCAGGAGATGACTCCGGCGGTTGCCGATGTGATTGCTAATGCCATGAAAGACTGGGCTATCGAAAAGGGCGCAACTCACTATTGTCACTGGTTCCAGCCGATGACTGGTTTGACTGCCGAAAAGCATGACTCATTTATTAGCCCGACCGCCGACGGCAGGACAATTCTTGAATTCAGCGGTAAAGAGCTGATCAAGGGCGAACCTGATGCTTCTTCTTTCCCCTCAGGCGGCCTGAGAGCTACTTTTGAAGCTCGCGGCTATACGGCGTGGGATATCACTTCTCCGGCATTTGTTCGTGAAACCGGCAAGTCTATTGTTCTGTATATTCCGTGCGCTTTTTGCAGCTATACTGGTGTCGCGTTGGACAAAAAGACGCCGCTGCTGCGTTCTATGGAGGCTCTCGGCAAGCAGGCGGTTCGTGTGTTAAAAGCACTGGGTAATACGGAAGTCAAGTCTGTAACGGCAACATTGGGTGCTGAACAGGAATACTTCCTTGTCGACCGGAAATTTTTTGAAAAGAGGCTGGATCTTTTGCTGGCCGGCCGTACGCTGTTTGGTGCGCCTTCGCCGCGGGGACAGGAAATGGAAGATCATTATTTCGGTTCACTGCATGAACGCGTTGCCAGCTATATGAGCGAAATGAATAATGAACTGTGGAAACTTGGTGTTTCCGCAAAGACTCAGCATAATGAAGTTGCTCCCGCCCAGTATGAGTTGGCGCCCATTTTTGCAACCGTCAATGTTGCG
>JBHJNC010000097.1:0-2990 GCA_048497675.1 Gimesia maris | reverse complement strand
ATCTTTTGCTGTAAGCCCGCCCAGCGAATCGGCGGCTGTCTTGCCGAGTTGAGCAATTGCCAGGGCATTGGCATTGTCACCCTGAGCGGGGTTTCCGGAAACGGCGATGTTACGGGTTGACTGGGCAATATCCGACCCCAGTGCAAAAGAGGAAGCGCTGTTTCCAGAAAAGAAACAATTAATGCCGACTGAAGCAAGGAAACCAGAGGTATCGGAGTCAGCCAAAGCGCTAATTGTAAATACCTCGTCATCATTGAGGTAGCCCGGACTGATACCGTTGGCACCCAATTTAATTTTAATTCCATTTTCGATGGTTATTTCTGAGCCGCCCTCATAGCCTTGTCCGATATTAAGGGAAGCCACGGTTGCCCCGGAACCATCCTGGACAACCAGGGTCATCGTTCCGGTCCCTATCGCATTGGTCTGGCCGGGCGGGGTCGTCTGGACAGTGCAGGTATATTCCTCATTGGTTGATCCGGTGTAGATCCCGCCAATGCTAATGGAAGGCGGCGCTTGATCCGGAGCCGCGCCGGCACCGGCCAGGGGGTCAGGAATATACGAAGACGGAGAGGTTAAAGCCCCCGGCAGGAAATCAAAGGTATAACCCGTATTTGCAACAATCTGCAGTCTGCCGTTGTTGATGCCGGTATTATCCTGAAGGCCATCGATTGCGGCCAAATCCGCAGCCACCGACTGGAGTGTACTGGAGGAATCCACCGTGACGGCATGGCGAGTGACCGTGCCATCAGGAGCAGTCACCCGTACATAAATCGTCCCATCCGTTACCGGCGGAACAAAGTCGGTAACATTTTCCTGCGACATCGACCAGCCAACCTGACTGGTAAAAGAGCCCGCAGAGCCAATACCCTGAATATGCAGTTTATTTGTCTCTGAAATAACAGACAGGGCCAGGGTATCCAGCTTATCATTAATGTCACGAAGAATCGTATTTTGCAAAGCGAATAATCCGCCGAGACTTCCGCCTTCAGCCTGACTTTGAATCTGCTCGCTGCCGGTCACTGACAGCACCAGGATGTTTGCATCTCCCTGATTGACTAAATCAGCCTGAATGGCGGTCGCGTAATTTCCGGTGACAATTGGAATTTCAGACAAGACGACATCAACCTGACCGTATTGCCTGCTAACAACTTCGACGCCAGACAGACGGTTCAGTTCGATGATCAATTTATCCCGCTGGTCCATTGTATTGCTGCTGTCAAAACCCCGAACCTGCTGATTATAAATAATACTATTCAAATCGGCGATTTCACGCGACAGCTCATTGATCCTGGTGACCGTGGACTGGGCTTCCGTATAGGCGATATTCTGCAAGTCGGCAACGACTGATGATACGCTGCGGAACTGATTGGTCAGCGTCTGGGCTGCGGAAACAACGGCACTTTGCAAGGTTACGTCATTGGGACGAAGCGACAAATCCGCAAATGAATTGTAGAAGTTATCGAGCGATGCACTGATGCCTGGGGTCGACAGTTCGGCCAGCGCACTTTCGATACTGCGAAGCGATTCCATCTGGCGCGACAGGGAAGACATGGTGGCGTCCTGTCCCAAGATCTGTTCTTCGATGGCGGCGTTGACTCTGCGAATCACACCGACAAAATCCACACCCTGTCCAATCATCTGCCCATTGGTGAATGACTCACTAAAGGGCCGCAGGTTGATATCCTGCCGATGGTAACCTTCGGTGGCGGCATTGGCGATGTTATTGCCGATAATATCCATCGACCGCTGAGCCGCCCGAATACCGCTGATTCCTATTTCATATCCTGCCATAACGGATTCCTACATCCTCATACTGACAATCGACCGATGCAATTCCCGCCGGCTCTGACCGGTCGAGGTATAGGTCAAGGTTTGATTGCGTTTGCCGAGAATACTTGTCAACAAAAGCCGATTGAGCCGTTCGCACTCCCGCAACAGCGATTCGGTACCACGGTGTTCCACACTCAATCGGTTCACCAGCGATTGGAGCGATTGCTGCTTTTTTAGAACTTGTGACTGCTGCGGAACAGGCAAGGCAGCCGCAAGCCGGGTTAAATTAATCTGCTCGGCGGGACAATCCATCGCCATCGCGAATTTGCGGCAGATTTGCCGGAGATGGAGCTCGTTTTGCTGTTTTTCTGCCGCAATCTGGGGAAGGGCATCCTGCATCAGCCGCAAAGCCGGTTCATCCCGACGAATCAATACCGCTCGAAGTTCAGAGAGCATATCGAGCATCTGCTGAACAGAATCAGCGCTCGCATCGAGAAACTCAAGGAGCTCTTGTATTGCAGATTCCATTTGCCGGGCATCCATCGTCATTTCAACTCATCTAATCTGCCAGGCAGCGATTGGGCGTTTTCGGCCTGCTGCTGCAGCTGTCTGTGTATTGTCTTCCATAGTCCAAGGCCGCCCTGTTCACTGACGACATCGGCCATCTGAGTCCAGTAGAGACTCTGATATTGTTCGGTACCGGCATCCTGGGAAGATTCTTCATCATCCCCGCCTTCGCTGATCTGGTCGATGGTTTGCTGGGCCTGCTTGAACATCTGATGCAGCAGAAGCCCTTCAAACTTTTTGGACAGCTGTTCTAATTTATCCGAATCCTGAACTGAAGAAGCGGCTATTTTGGCATTTCCGGCATCGGCCGGCCTTGCGGGAGCAACAGGAATATGTTTTTGTGATATTTCCGATATATCCATATCTCTTTTTCAGCTTTCTGAAATTTACATCATTTCGAGTTTCGCCTGCAAGGCGCCGGCCTTTTTCAAGGCATCAAAGATGGCAATCAAATCCCGAGGCGATGCGCCAATCGCATTCAAAGCACGAGCCAATTCCTCAACGGTAACCGTTCGGGGAATCGGAATAAGAACGCCTTCCTTTTCGCCAATCGATAACGAGGTGTCATCCACGGTCGCGGTTGTTGCACCTTCGGTAAAGGGCGTATTGGGCTGCGAGACAAACTTCTGCTCTTTGACTTTAACGACAAGGCC
>JBHJNC010000096.1:0-3514 GCA_048497675.1 Gimesia maris | reverse complement strand
TTTTTTTATTTTTTCGCCTTGTCACTCGCCAATCGTCCGTTATGATGACGTAGTAATTAATGGCAAGATGTTGTTATTATAGCAAAGCGAGCACCATATATATAGTAGGTACACACGGAGGCGATTCATGGCGGACGAACGGAACAACGCACAACAAACAGGGAAAACCGAGTCGGGTTTTAAGTCATGGAATGACTTACGCGGCAGGGCGGGAAAAGGTCTAAAAATAGCCCAAAATTTCTCGACGCCCGGCGTCCACCCTTTCGAGCAAATTGAATGGGAGGCCCGGACGGCAAAAATAGCCGACGAAACCGGAAAACCCATTTTCGAACAGAAAGATGTCGAAGTTCCTGCCAACTGGAGTCAATTGGCGACAAAAGTTGTCGTGAGTAAATATTTCTATGGCGATGTCCACGGCGGACAGCGTGAAAACTCCGTCAAGCAGCTTATCCATCGCGTCTGCCGGGCAATTGCCGACCGCGGCTATCGGGATGGCTACTTTGAGACCCTCGCCGATGCCGAAAACTTCTACAATGAACTGACTTGGCTGTGCGTCAACCAGTACGGCTCATTCAATTCGCCCGTCTGGTTCAACGTCGGCCTGTTTGACGTCTACGGCGTCAAAGGCAGCGAACACAACTACTACTGGGACACCAAACAAAACAAAGCTATCCCTTGCCCCAGTAGTTACGAATATCCTCAGGCCTCGGCCTGCTTTATCCAGTCGGTTGTCGACACGATGGAGGATATCCTCCGTCTGGCCCGCAGCGAAGCGATGCTCTTTAAGCATGGCTCCGGCACCGGCACGGATCTTTCAACCCTGCGTTCCAGCCGTGAAAAGCTCTCCGGCGGCGGCAAGCCCTCCGGCCCTCTGAGCTTTATGCGGGTCTATGACCAGATCGCGGCCGTCATCAAATCCGGCGGCAAAACCCGCCGCGCAGCCAAAATGCAGTCGATGAAGGTCCACCATCCCGATATTAAGGACTTCATCACCTGCAAAACCGAAGAAGAAAAGAAAGCCTGGGCTCTGATCGAACAGGGCTACAGCCCCGACGATGCGTATAACAGCGTAATGTTCCAAAACAGCAACCTGTCCGTCCGCGTGACCGATGAATTTATGCAGGCCGTCGAAAAAGATGGCAAATGGACAACCACCTCGGTCACAACCGGCAAACTCGTCGATGAACTGTCCGCTCGCCAGTTGATGGAATTGATTTCCGAAGGCACCCGCGTCTGCGGCGACCCCGGCCTGCAGTATCACTCCACCATCAACAAATGGCATACCTGCCCGAATTCCGGCCCGATCAATGCCTCCAATCCGTGCAGCGAATATATGTTCATCGACAATTCCGCCTGCAACCTCGCCTCGCTGAACCTGATGAAGTTCCGCCGTGAGGACGGCACATTCGATATCGACAGCTTCAAGAACGCCGTCCGCATCTACATCATCGCGCAGGAAATCCTCGTCGACAACGGCAGCTATCCCGAAGTGACGATTACCGAAAACAGCCACAAGTTCCGTCCCCTCGGTTTGGGCTATGCCAACCTCGGCAGCCTGATGATGTCTCTGGCTTTGCCGTATGATTCCGACGAGGCCCGTACCTGGGCCGCCGCGATTACCGCGATTATGACGGGTACAGCCTACGGCGTCAGCGCCGAACTGGCCTCCATCAAAGGCACCTTCAGCGAATTCGCCAAAAATCAGCAGCCGATGCTCAACGTCATCTCGATGCACCGCGAGCACGCCTACAATATCCCCGAAGTGCATTGCCCGGATTATATGCTCAACGCCGCCAAGAACGCCTGGGATCAGGCATTCACCGCCGGCAGCCAGTTCGGTTTCCGCAATGCACAGGTGACCGTCCTTGCCCCCACCGGCACCATCGGCTTTATGATGGATTGCGATACCACCGGCGTAGAGCCCGATATCGCGCTGGTCAAATACAAACTTCTTGCCGGCGGCGGGATGCTCAAGCTGGTAAACCGTACCGTCCCGATGGCGCTGAATCGTCTCGGCTACAGCCCCGACGATGTCAAGGCAATCTGTGACACCATCGACAAAGATGACACCGTCGAAACAGCTTCGATGCTCCGGCCGGAACATCTGCCGGTTTTCGACTGTGCCTTCAAGCCCAAAAACGGCTCACGCCATATCCATTATGCCGCGCATATCAAGATGATGGCCGCGGTCCAGCAGTTCCTGTCGGGCGCTATCAGCAAGACCATCAATATGCCCAAAGAAAGCACCGCCGAAGAAATTATGACCGCCTATATGGAAGGCTGGAAGCTCGGCCTTAAGGCGGTTGCCATCTATCGCGACGGCTCCAAACGGCTCCAGCCGGTCAATGTCGACGACAAGACCAAAAAAGAAGAAAAGAAAACCAAAGCCGAGCAGGCTCCCGCTCCGCGTCCGTTCCGCCGTCGTCTGGCCGAAACCCGCAACAGCATCACCCACAAATTCTCCGTTGCCGGCCACGAAGGCTATCTGACCGTCGGCCTCTATGACGATGGCCAGCCGGGCGAACTGTTTATCACGATGGCCAAAGAAGGCTCCACCGTTGGCGGCCTGATGGATGTCGTTGGCACCTGCGTATCGATGGCTCTCCAGTACGGCGTGCCGCTGATTACGCTGGTCGAGAAATTCCGCCACGCCCGCTTTGAGCCGGCCGGTATGACCTCCAACAAGAATATCCCGTTTGCCAAGAGCTTGATTGACTATATCTTCTGCTGGCTTGGTTGCCAGTTTATCCCCGGCTATGCCGACAAGAACACCCCCAATCGCGGCGGAGCCCCCGAAGCGGCAGCACCGGCGGCGGCCAAGCAGATTGTTGAAAAAACTCAGGATTTAGCCAAGAAGATTGACCAGGCAAGGTCCATTCAAAAGAAAGCAACTCCTGAAAAGGGCGATGCCCCCGTAGCACGGGCTGATAAACCCTTGTCCGACCGCTTTGGCAACAGCGGACTGGCCGACAAGGTCGCCGAATTGGTCAATTCTGTTCTCGCTCCCGAGCTGACCGGCGGCGATGCCCAGCTGATGCAGCAGTTCAATGCCCAGTTTAACCACTTCCAGGACGATGCCCCGGCCTGCGACATCTGCGGCTCTATCACCGTCCGCAACGGCGCCTGCTACAAGTGCTTTAACTGCGGCAATTCCATGGGCTGCTCATAGAAAAGGGTTAAACATTAAGAGCAGAAGGTAAAATTAAAAAGATAGCTTGTGTTTTTAATCGAGCCAATCTTTGTGTTCTTTAAAAATTTAAGAAGAGCCAATTTGATAAATATTAGACCCACCTTATACAAAGTGTAAGGTGTATTGAAGGGTTTGTTGAACTAAACCCACCGAAAGGTTTTTTTGGGGACTGGCATCTCAGCTTCACCCAATAAGTCTCGATGAGCATTGATATTTGGTTTGGATTATTGCGACATGCTGGGTTGCAACTTGTGGTGTCGTAGTACATGGAATTTGCTAAATACCTCGATGAAGTAAAGAGAAATGTTGGATAAAATCGATGCC
>JBHJNC010000095.1:0-13725 GCA_048497675.1 Gimesia maris | reverse complement strand
TTGCCGTCATACCATGTGTCTTATCGCCGTGGGTGACTTTACGGATTATTACGGGTATGATACCCTATTGAAATGAATATAAAAACTTACAAATAAAGAGGTTGTGAGTTTTGGGCTTGATAATCGACAGGTTTTTTGCTATAGTAAAATTTGAATTGCGATGCTTTCCGAAAGGTCAGCGGCAGAATGGTTCGGCCGCGATTCGGAGGGTTTTGCAAGTGGCTCAATTATTCCTTACGGAGGAGTCAGATGTGCAAATCGAGGTTGTGGGTGTGTTTAGGAGTGGGGTTATCTGTGTTCAGTCCTGCCTTTGCCGATTTCGGAACTGCTTTTTCCTTTCATGCCTTTACCGGCGGCGGGGCGTACGCCAGCAAAGAGGGGTCGCGTTTTGACAATGGAGGAACGATGTATATGTTCATCCATAACTATTCCGGCTCGGCGCAAACCATCTCCAGTGTGCTGCTGAACGGGACCAACGCCGACACGCTGGTCAGCAACGGAACACTGAAATGGTGGCAGCCGACCCAATGGACGATTCCCAACGGAGAAATGATCACGCTGTCGTTTAAGGCCAACGGCGCTCCGCTGCAGCAGGGATCGTCGGTCAGTGTTCAGGTCAATTTCACTTCCGGCCAGAGCCTTTACCGCACCTATGACTATCTGGACAGCCCGCTGATCCGGATTGCCCATGTGGTTCCCAGCGCGGATATGCAGACGCTGTATATTTTTCTGCGCAACAACAGCAGCAATACCGGCTGGACACTGGACAACGTGCTGTTTGACGCGGTCAACGTCAACGGCCAGACCGCGTATGTCGGGGGAAACTGGATCGGCGCCGGCCAGGTGAAAATCCTTAAAGTTTCCTTTGCTCAGCCGCTGGTTGTTGGAAAACGGCACGTCCTGCGGATCGGCACGACCGCCGGGTACTGGACCAACTCCCCGATTATGATTTTCGAGCCGGACTTCGTCGTGGGCAACTGGGGTTCGGATCTGTGGTACAATCACGACGCGATGCAGGCGGCCAGACGTCTTCAAATCAACACCAACTACAATGACGGCGATATCAATCAAGCCAATTGGGCCTGGCAATATTACGGTCTAAAATCCATGGTGATGGTTACCCAGTCCAGCGGCATCAATACCGCGTTTGTCCAGCAGAATACCAACAATCCGGCCGTTCGGTTCTGGTACATTCGTGACGAGCCGGAAGGCGATTATTCGTCCAATCAGTGCAAAAACTGGAATCAGGATTACTGGCAGAACGGCGGAAACAAGCCGACGCTGCTGAACCTGCACGCCCAGCGCTATTTCGGCGAATTCGGGACGATTTCCGATATCGCCGCTGAGGATCACTACTGTGCATTCAACGCTCCCAATGTGATACCGAATACATGGTTTACCCGTTATGCTTACTTTGATGAAAGTTACGACTACGCCGAACAGCTCAAGTGGAATACCGAGCCGCGGCCGATGTACAACTGGACGCAGTTGGCTGCCTCAGGGACATGGGGCACGCAGCCCAAGAACTGGCAGGTCAAGTATCAGTTCTGGGCCAATATCATGTCCGGCGCAAAGGGCATCAAATGGTTCAAATACGGTGCAGGTTATGAAAATTCCTTTCAAACGCAATTCCTGGCCGCCGAGGATTGCGCCAAACAGCTCAATCAGATTCGCGAACTGCTGGTTTACGGCGAACCGCGGGTCGGACAGCCGTTGCGAAGCACCACCGATGTCAAGGGCCGAGTCATCGACTCCGAGGAAGCGGTGGTTCTTGTGCTGCTCAACGACAAAATCAGTTACAGTGGCAGTTGGTGGAGTCCGAACGTTACAATCAGTTCTGTCTCCGGCGATGTCAAGGTCAATGTTCCCAGCTATATTCCCATCCAGGCCGTCCGTCAGGTGCATGCCAGCGGCTTCGGCACGCCAAGCCACTCGATCAGCGGCAGTGAAGTAACGATCAATTTCAGCAGTACAGGCGATCCGATGATTTATGTCATCGGCAAAAACGACACGGTGCGGCCGACATCGCCCGGCGACCTGGGGCCGGTGCGGGACCTGGGATCGAACAACTGGGTCTTTTCCTGGAAGCCCGCCCGCGACAACTACGGCATCTATCAATACCGTGTCCACAAAAACGGCAGCTTGCTGCATACGACGCGGGAAACCTACACAACGATCAATATGTCAGGCAATGATGTGATTGAGGTGTACGCCGAAGACTCTTTCGGCAACATCAGCTTGACGCCGGCGTATTATTCGAACGCCATGTTGCCGAACGGAACCTACAGGATCGTCAATCTGCACTCCGGAAAGTGCGTCGATGTCGAAGGCGCCTATCAGCACGACGGGGCGAATATTCATCAGTGGAATTATGTCGGCGGCGCAAACCAAAAGTGGTGGATTTCGGATGTCGGCGACGGCTATCAGGGCCTGACCGCGATTCACAGCGGCAAAGTCGCCGATGTGACCGGCAGCAGCGGCGATGATGGCGCGAACATTCAACAATGGACCTGGAACGGCACCAACGCACAGAGATGGAAAATCCGGAATATCGGCAATGGTGTCTATAGAATCGAGGCCAGAAACAGCGGCAAAGTCATGGAGGTGGCCGGCGGGGCAACCCATAACGGCGCTAACATCCAGCAAAAAACATGGTCCGATCACAACTGGCAGAAATGGCTGATTCTTCCTCCTTATTCAACACTTGAGAACCTGGCTGAAATGGGAGAGAATTGGTTACGGCAGGATTGCGGGGCGACGAATTATTGGTGTGACGGGGCGGACTGGGATACGGATGGGAAAGTGGATTTGTTCGATTTTGCGAAACTGGCGATTGTTTGGGAGTAGTGGGAGATGTAGATCCGGCAGGGATTCATGCAGCTGATAGCCGGCAAACCAGCGTATCGCCAGATTGACCTGGGCGGTACGCATCAGCTTGCGGTCGTGGATAATGCCTTCGAAAAAGCCCGCCAGCATCAGACGCAAGGCCGATTCCGGGTCGATACTGCGTCGGCCATTGTCCGAGCAATAGGTGTCTTTGACCAGCTCTGACAGCCACGATAAATCTAGAATCGCATCCACCCGTTTCAAGATATGGTCATCGGGAATCAGAGAGGATAAGGGGCCAGCCACAAATAAATCCTCCTGCCAGCGTTCCTGCTTACCTATCACAAAACCTCCATGCTTGATATTATTTCTTGATCACAGTATAATGGTTATTATACAGAAAGCATGGGACTTTTTCAACAGCCCCTCAGGCACCGGTTTTCCATAACTGTATTGTTCGACTATAATAAACTAATAGCTATTTTCTTATTCATTTGCCCAATGGGTAGATCAATGCGATAAAAACCTTCACCGATCACCACGACGGACCCTTCCGATGTCTTGATCTTTTGACCACCATGATAGATAACCAATGGACCGGATTCGTCTAACGTCACCTCGATTTCTTTTTTAGAGCATTTGTCGATCGAATAGGTGCAGCCGCTGATATATTTATCCGAGCGTCCGATGATGGCCCATCCCTTGTTGATCGGCGACAGGTTAAAGATTTTGCCCTTCATTTGATCTATGCTGTAAACATAATCATCGTTTAGCCGAACCCCCTTTTGGGCTTGCCAATCATAGACCACCAGTCCCTCTTGCGGAATAGGCCACAGGCCGTTATAGGGCTGCTCTTTGGCCGCGGCAAAAGGATAATCATTTTTGCTGATAATTCCATCCACCTGCGGGTGTTCGGAAAAGTTAAATGCGGCAATTGAACAGGAACCATGACGCGTCGGAGCGATAACTCGGAAACAGGACCTGCTTTTATTTGCATCGATAAAGAGCGAATCCGGCAATGGGACGGCCGGGGCCAGGGTGCGAATAATTTTCCCGTCGTTAAAGTGGACCGGCTGAATCATTTCTTTGTTAAAATGACCCGGTTTGTCAGAGATGTAAACCGGCCCCCCGGAAACAGCACGGGCAACGGTCAGGTATTGGGCTGTTTTATCATTACCGGTGTGGTACATATCCAGATCGGCAATTAAAATATCGCCCCACCACATATTATTGGCAAAAGACTGGACGGTTCGCGCCATATTATCATTATCGAGTTTGATGTCGACACTGCCGCGTGTGACAACGCTGTATTTCGTGTTGAAGACGTTGACATTGCATTGTGAAATACAGTTTAGCAAGTCAATATTGTTCACTTTGCAGGCCTCTTCGAGTGCCTTGTTATTTTGATGAGCGCTTTTAACGGCATTTCCCGTACCTGCATACATCCAAAAGTTGTAGGTTTGAAAATCAACTTTTACAAAATCAAAGCCGCTCTGCCGGGTGTTACTAATCATCGCCTCATAAAACGCTTTGGAGGACGCTTCATCGGGTTTGACAACCATCGTGTCTTCCCACTCTACAGGGCTGGATAGTCCTTCCTTCCTATAAGCGCGTTGGAGTATCAGGTTATGCTTGATCTCTGTCATGGTATGGTCCGGGCTTACGCCACCCATGTATCCACTCATATTGCGCCAAACACCGACCCATTTTACGGCGGCATCGTCTTTCAGAGAGGTTATCGGCTGCCAGCCGTTGGGAAACTTATCATTCGTGCCGAAACTGAGCAGTTGGCTTTTCCCGCCCTTGGCGGGTGTCTTTGCGTCAAGATAACCATCGTCGATAATCACCCATCGCACCGGAACAGGACTTTCCCCGATTTCACTTATGCTCTTGATAACATTGGCTTCAGTTATATCTCCGCCGAAGGATTCCCATGTGCACCAGCCCAGATAGTTGAACGATTGAGGGTACTTTTTTTTCGATCTCCATTGAATGTTATCTTTACAAAATTTAGATTTAAGCGCATGGTCCCAGCACTTCTGTGTAGCGGAATAGGGGTCCTTTGCATAGGCCCAGCTAAACAACGGCGCTCGGCCGCTGAAAGCATCTGTTCCAAATGTACAAAGCTTAATGCGGGGCACTCCTTCATAAACCGAGATAATGGCCATCACATCTGCCGAGACCAGAGGCAGCAGCGCCAAGTATCGACCATCATTGAGCTTCAACAGAAGATAATAGCCGCAATGGAAAGCATTTAAAAACTTTTTATCATGGATGTCATCATAAGAGCGACCTTTGAATTGATCAAAGCTTGTAAAAGGGACGGGTCCTGTTTCATAGCCTGAGCACCAACCCCCTATCTTCGATTCATTTATCACACCTTTCTCAAAATCTGGCAGTGTTAAGTCGTAGCTCGCCAGACAACCCTCAGCAGGAATTACATTACGAAGCGTGCGAGAAAGTAACCCGGATTCTCCAAGAACGGAAAAAGATATTTTCTCACCCTTAGTTTCAGCCAGACTACAGCTCGTCAATCCCAAAAATAAAGCCCCAATAATAAGAAAGATTGCTTTTTTCATATTGACTGTACCCGTTTATATGTGCGACTATAAATGTTAAGATTCCCGACTTTTATTGCACTATAGTGATTTTCATTCTTACGTCAAGTGTTTTTTTAGCCTTTGCTGGGATGGGCAGGGAACATCAGCATCCAAGGCGGAAGTTGTCAAGTCAAATGAGACGGTTCCACTTTTTAGATTACGCTCTAATGAACACTTGCATCTCCGCATTTTTTGGTGGATTGATCCATACCGCCTGCGGCAGCAGTCCGCCTGAGGTGGTTTTGATCTGCCCCCTTTCTTTGTACCAGCTCAAGTGAGAGGATTTTCGGCGTCCGTAGTCGTTTTTCAGATGTTCAGAACGTCTGAACGTTTATCTTACTTCCAAAACAAAAGCGGCAGCCGTTAGAGGAGAGTTAACCGCTGCCGCAATTTCATTTAGAACTCAATCAAGGAATTATTTTCTTCTGAAAAGTGTAACTGCTCCAAGACCAAGCAGAGCAATTGTTGCCGGTTCAGGAATCTGGGTAAAACTTATATTGTCGATAGTAACTCCTCCTGCGGCAGATGCGTCATAGTCGTGCCACCGGGCAACTATATGAACCCGTGAAGCATCCTGAGGCATCGTATAATCAAAACCGTAAGTTAACCATTGCTGTAACGGATCGGAAGCCGTATATTTAACCTCATTAAAGCCAATCAAGGCCATGGAATCATTATAAACTTCCATCGCAACAAGCGCGAAACGCGACGCATTTAATTGACTCCACATAAAAAAAGTGGCGTCTAAGCGATACTTCTGACCCCCAGTAACCTCAATTGGCTGCCAGACACCCGAGTCTGCCGCCCAAAATACAAGTGCATAATTACCTTGATGGGTATAATAATCAATTTTAGCATTGGGTCCCCATACATTCCAGTCCGACAAGTCGCCTCTTTCGAAGTCGCCATTAACGACCAGATTTGCACTTGAAACCCCAACCAAACAACACAACATCGCGATGAGTACTACTCTTTTCATAATCCTATTCCTCCAAAAAAACTTTGGAATTGTAATCTTTTCTGACCGGCTACGCCGCCGGACATTAAGATCTAACTTTTCTTTCCATGAACACGATGTCTAACCTATGATTGGATCTATTCGCTATTCGATTGATATCTTTAAAAATAGTGAAACGAGAAATCTGCTTCAAGACCAATATGCGCCAAAAAGAGACCATCTTGCGACGTGCAAAAGCTCGCTGCCTGCCTCCGTTTTACCCACCCATGCGGGATGAACCGTTTTCGCCGCATCTTGACGCGGCAGGAAAAAAAAAGAAAAAAGGGTTGTCACTGCTTCAGTCTGTTTGTGGAATGATTATGATTCGTTGTACAGGATTATTCAGATAAGCCGTTATTTGCGGCCGGGTTATTCTCTTTGCTAATCCCGGTTAGCATAGGTTTGCTTCGGTAGGCCTGAGGTGTACAGCCCTTGACCTGGCGAAAGGCACGAGCCATATGGCCGACAGTGGGATAACCGAACATCTGTGCGATCTGACTAACCTTCAGATCTGTGCCGCTAAGCAGATCGGCAATGTGCTCGGCACGAACGCGTCGAATTTCATCAGCCACCGACCTGTGAAGCTTCTGACGGAATAGCCGCTCGAGGCTGCGGCGGGAAACATAGACGGCATCGGCGACATCTGTTACGCCCAACGGGGTTTTCGCTCGGTCCCGGATAAAGGCCAGGGCTTTTTTGAGTGTGGGATGATCTGTAGCGAAATGGCGCGTAGATCGGCGGGTGATGATTTCAAGCGGGATTACGGTCAGATCCACAGCCCCAACCGGCTCTCCGTCCATCATTCGGTCGAGAATTGCCGCCGCCCGGTAGGCGGTCTGTTCTGTGGACAATCGAATACTCGACAGCGGCGGATCGCTCAGATGGCAGACCAGCTCATCATTATCCACCCCGAGCACCGAAAGCTGCTCGGGCACATCAATCCCCTGAATGCGAGCAATCATCAGTATCCGCTGGGCCATATCATCATTACAGGCCAGCAGAGCTGTGGGACTGGGCAAGCTGCAGAGCCAGTCGGCAATAATCGCCTGTTCCTGCTGTATTGACATTTGAGATAGATTTTCTCTGCAATCAAAGATGTTACATTTAAATCCGGCCTTGCTGGCCGTCTGCTGGAATGCAATTCCGCGATTGAGCGACCACTGGTTCTCAAAATACTTCCGGCTCTGGTAGCCGATAAAAGCAAAATTCTCATAATTTCGTTCGAGAAAGTAGCGGGCAGCCAACTGTCCAATAGCCTGATCGTCGGCGACGAGCAGGGGTCCGATAACCTTTTCCGGCGGCAGGGTCTCACTGAGTATCAAAGGTACTTTCAAGTCTTGAAGCCGCTGGGCCTTTACATCAGAGCCAACGTGCGCAAAAATGCCCTCGACCCCCCAGTTCTTGATGCGTTCAAAAAAATCCTCCCCCCATACCGGATCCCGGTAAAAAACCCAGGGGTGATGCTCATGACTGTAGCGTATTACACCGTAAAGCAAATCCTGCCCGTATTTACGGGAACTTTCCACCAACAATGCAACTTTTCTTTGCTTTAGCATAAACACCCTTTCATTTGTATACCTATTATATCGTCATTAGGGACCACAATACAAGTCTATTGTCGCAAATTGGTTCAAAGAGGTCGCAATAAAGTCTTTGCAACCTATAAAACTTATGGAATAATAAGTACTATCGATTTTCAGCGTTCTTGAATTGTGAGATGGATATTCCTCTTAATAACTGGCATTAACCAGGAGAACTCAAATGAAATTCTATCAACCGTATTCTGTAGTTTTGGCTGCTTTTTTACTTGTTTATCTGCCTCTGTCGGCCGGCCAATGGCCTAAAATCATGCATGCCTACCGCGGCAGTACCCCCACCCTGGACGGAGTCGTAACTCCGGGCGAGTGGGAGGATGCCGTTTCTTTTGAGGGCACAGACTGCTGGATGCACCAGTATTCATCAACGACCGACTCAAATGACCTGTTCGTGAAAGGCTATATCAAGCATGATGGACACGATCTTTATCTGGCGTTTGACGTGACCGACGATGTGCTCTACGGTATCGAGACCGAGCGGTGGCTGCCGAAGGAAAATGCCAAGGCCCATGATTTTTCCCGAGAGAGCTTTCCCTGGTTCGGCGACGGGGTGGAACTGCTGATCAATGCGGCCTATCAGTGGAGCCAAGAGGACAAGCAGTTCAACAGCGGCACCGGCTCCAGCTGGCAGATGGTCTGCAACGCCACCAAATCGCTGCTGGGGGGCATCGGCAAAGGCGGCCTGATTCAGGGCGAAAATCGGTCCAATGAAACCGCCTGGAACAACTATACTGATTGGATTAAAACGGGAGCCATGCTGGCGGCCGTGCAAATCAAACCAGACCGTTCGGGTTTTGTAATAGAATGGAAAATCAAACCCAACCCCTGCCTGGAAGTCAGGCCGGGTCAATTCTGGTCGCCAGAAATGGGCTCTGTGAAGATGGGTTTGAATCTCGGCGTCCAGGACCTTGATGAAAAGGAAAAAAGCAGCAGCAGCGAATTTGGCTTCCACCGTGAGGACTGGTGGGCGGGCGAAAAAGATAAACGCACCTGGCTTAAGCAGTGGGGCACCCTGATCCTCCACCCGGAAACCAAGCCTAAAAAACGCTCGAACGCCTTCTGGGGACTGCATTTTGATTTTCACGCTCAGGCCATTGATCAGCAAATCGGTCAGGGTCTTACGGCCGAGATGCTCGATGAGATGGTCCGGCGCATTCGACCCGACTACCTCCAGTGTGATACGAAAGGCCATGCCGGCTATTCCAGCTATCCAACCGCCGTGGGCAACCCCGCTGCCAGTTTTGCGCTGGATCCGCTAAAGCTCTGGCAGCAGGTCAGTGCCCAACACGGCATCCCGCTGATCTCGCATTATTCGGGCATCTGGGACGGTCAGGCCCTGGCAAAGCATCCTCAGTGGGCTTCGGTGGATGCCGAAGGTAAAGCCCGCACCGATATGACCTCGGTATTCGGCCCCTATGCAGACGAGTTAATTATTCCCCAGTTCCAGGAACTAGCCCGGGAGTACGGCGTTAACGGGGCATGGGTTGACGGCGACGTCTGGGCTCTGCGGCCGGACTATTCGTCCTGGGCTCAGGAGGCCTGGAAGAAACAATACGGGACAGAAATGCCGAAAGATGATTCACCCGAGCATCATCTGCAGCTGATGAATTTCTGGCGGCAGGGTTACCGTGACTATCTGAACCATTATACCACCGCCATTAAAGCCTATGACAGCCGATTTGAAATGTGCTCGAATTGGGCTTACAGCTCCTTTATGCCCGAGCCGGTGTCGATTGATGTTGACTATCTGTCCGGCGACCTGTCTTCGACTGATGCCGTCAATGCCGCCCGGTTTGAAAGCCGCATTTTCCGCAGCCAAAACAAGCCTTGGGACTTGATGGCGTGGAGTTTCTATTACGACTTTACACCGGGCTGTGCCTTCAATCCCAAAACAGCCCTGCAGCTTCAGCAGGAGGTTGCCGGGGTGTTGTGCCAGGGCGGCGGGGTTTCGATTTACTGCCGACAGCCCAACGGCCTTCCAATTCCCTGGCAATTTGATTCGATGGCCCAAGTCGCCGACTTTGTGCTGGCCCGCAAGGAATTCTGTTTTGAAACGCAGCCTGTTCCGCAGGTTGCACTGCTCTACTCGCAGGAGGCGCTGTATCACAACCTGTCCTACGCACTGCCGTTCGGATTTGGCGACGGGACGAACCTGCCAAATGATCTGAAAATTGCAACGCAGGGTATTCTCAACTGCCTGCTGGATGCTCAGTTCTCAGTCGAAATCCACATGGAACACACTCTGGCCGGGAAGATGGAGCAGTACCCGGTAATCGTCATCCCGGAATGGCGCTACCTTGACCCCAATCTGGTGGGCCGGTTGACAGAGTATGCCAGGGCGGGAGGACACCTGGTAGTGGTCGGGCCGCAGGCGGCGCGGCTGTTTGAGGACAGTGCCGGGTTTGAATCCCAGGGCGAGATCCGACAACCCGACCCGCGCTTTCTGGCCTATGCCGAAACAATGGCCGGTTTTGTGGCTTCCTATCAGGCCGTAATCCCCGGGGCAAACACCACAGTAATCGGACATTTATACCCCAATATGGAGAAAAATGGTGAACCGCTGCCGGCGGCCACCCGCACACGCTGCGGTCAGGGGACGATTACGGCCGTGCACTTTGCTCTGGGACAAAAATATTACAGCCATCGCAATGACCTGATGCGGAACTATCTCGAGGACCTTGTTCAAGCCGTCTGGCCGAACCGTATGGTGAAGGTAACAGGATCACATAATGTGGATGTGTCGATTAATCGTAAAGGGGATCGACTCCTGATAAACCTGCTGAATACAGCCGGCCCGCATGAGAACCGGATGCACCATGTATTTGACGCGATCCCGCCCGTCGGGCCGCTGAATCTTCAGATTCATATGGACAAAAAGCCCAGGCAGGTCCTCCTGCAGCCGGCTCAGCAGCAGCTCAAGTTCAAATTCAAGGATCATACGGTTTATGTGACCGTCGATAAACTGGACGTCCATGCGGTACTGGAAATCCGCTAACCTGCTCTCGATGGAGACACGATGCAAAGATTTCAAGAGTTACTGCCGTTTGTCATTTCAGCATTGCTTCTGATTGCTTCGGCCCAGGCAGCTCATCTCAGGGTCATTCCTGTGTCAGGCAACTAAAGGAACTATCATGGACATCAGCAATAAAATTCAAACGATCGATTATGCCGTGGTGGGCATTTATGTCGTCAGCGTGATTGCCATCGGCTTTTATGTCAGTTACCGCAAGGGTCACACTGAGGATTTATTCCTCGCCGGCCGGTCGCTGGGGTGGTTCAATATCGGCCTGTCCATTTTCGGCACCAATGTCAGCCCGTCGATGATGATCGCCAGCTGCGCTGCCGCCTACAGCGTCGGTATGGTTGTGGCTAATTTTGAATGGCTGGCCTGGATTTTCCTGTTTCTTCTGGCCATGATTTTCATCCCGCACTACCTCCGCACACAGGTCAGTACGATGCCTCAGTTTTTGGAGCGCCGGTTCAACCTCCCCTGCCGGGAATTTCTGTCATGGTTTGCGGCTTTCAGCACACTCTGGATGTGGATCGGCGGTACACTCTATGCCGGAGGCATTCTGTTCAACCAGATTCTCGGCTGGCCGCTTTGGCTTTCAGTGACTTTTTTGAGCGTCATCGCTACCAGTTTTACAGTAGCGGGCGGCTTGGCAGCCGTGGTCGTAACCGATTCGTTCCAGTCCCTGCTGATGATTGCGGCCAGTACGCTGCTGACGTTCCTTGGTCTGCAGCAGGTCGGCGGCATTGACGCATTAGTCGCGTCGGTTCCATCGGACACCTGGACCCTGTTTCGCCCGGCTGGCGATACGGAATTTCCATGGCCGGCAATTGTGCTGGGCTATCCCGTTATGGGGATATTTTTCTGGTGTACCGATCAGACCATCGTGCAGCGGGTGCTGGGCGGACGCAGCCTGGTTCAGAGCCAGGGCGGCGCGATCTTTGCCGCGTTCCTTAAGATTCTCACGCCTCTGATCTTTTTTGTCCCGGGGGTCCTCTGCAGGATCCTTCATCCCAACTTGGCCGACAGTAACGAAGCCTATATGACTATGGTAGTCAACTATATGCCTACCGGAGGGATTGGCCTGATCATCGCGGTCCTGATTGCCGCTCTGATCAGTACGGTCGACAGCGGCCTTAACAGCTTCAGCACAATTGTAACGCTGGATATCTACCGTCACCATGTTCGCCCTCAGGCCACCGATACCCAGCTGAAGCGCATCGGCCAGCTGGTTACAATCGCCGCCGGAGCGATGGGCATCTTCATTGCTCTGGCCTTTGCGGTCGCCGGCCGTCACATTGACCTGTTCAGTCTGGGCCAGGCCATGTTTGGTTATTTGGCGCCTCCCCTGGCGGCGGTTTTCCTGGTGGGCATTCTCTGGCGCGGTGCAACGGCAGCAGCCGCTTTCCTGACACTGGTCGTCGGAACCGTGCTCAGTCTGTCGACGGGAGCCTTGAAACTGTTTATCTTTCCAACAGCGGCGGTTTGGGATCGGCCCGCGATGCATTTTATGCTGCAGAGTTTTTATCTTTTTGCCGGGCTGTGTATCTTTATGATTGTCGTCTCACTGCTGACCAAGCATAAACCCGGCGATGGTTCACTCGAACCATTGACAATTTCATACTTGAAACAGTCCGGCGGAAAAACAATCTTCATCCTTTGGGGAACGATCGCCGTTATTATGCTGGCACTCTATCTGATATTTCAACTATCATAAATTTTTTCGGAGTTTGCATGTTTAGCCAAGATTTTCTCTGGGGGGCAGCCTCCAGCTCGTATCAACTGGAAGGCGGCGTCAATGAGGACGGCAAAGGCCTTTCCATCTGGGATATTTTCTGCAAGCGGCCCGGCGCCATCATTGATGGTCAAACCGGTGAGGTTGCCAGCGACCACTACCACCGTCTGGAGGAAGATGTAGCACTGATGAAAGCCCTGGGCCTTAAGGCCTATCGCTTTTCTTTCAGCTGGCCCCGAATCCTGCCGAACGGAACCGGTGCAATCAACCCCAGGGGGCTGGACTTCTACCGCCGCCTGATCGATTGTCTGCTGGCAGCAGGCATCGAGCCGATGCCCACACTGTTTCACTGGGATTATCCGGTAACCCTGTTCGAACGCGGCGGCTGGCTCAATCGCGACAGCGCGGATTGGTTTGGCGAGTATGCCGAGGTGCTTGCCGGCGCCTTGGGCGACCGGGTCAAGTACTGGATTACCATCAACGAGCCCCAGAGCTTTATCGGTATGGGCCATCTGAGGTCGCTTGGCAGCGAGGCAGGAGGATCCCGGGTCCCGGCCGTCGGGGTGCACGCGCCGGGTATTGCCTACAGCACACACGACTTCCTGAAGATCAGCCATCACGTCCTGCTGGCACACGGCAGAGCCGTCCAGGCCATCCGTTCCCAAAGTAAAAAAACCTGCTCGGTGGGCTATGCCCCTGTGGGTGTCGTGTATTATCCGGTCAGCGACAAGCCGGAGGATGTCCAAGCAGCCCGGCAGATGACTTTTGCGGTGACCAAGAAAAATTGTGAAAACAGTGCATGGTGGATGGACCCGCTGTTTTTCGGAACTTATCCTGACAGCGGCCTGAATTTGTTTGGCGCAGATATGCCGGCGATTCCAGATGGCGACATGCAGACCATCGCCCAGCCGCTGGATTTCCTCGGTGTCAATATCTACTTCGGTTTTCCGGTTCAGGCCGGA
>JBHJNC010000094.1:0-1934 GCA_048497675.1 Gimesia maris | reverse complement strand
AGCAGAATGGGTTAGGGTATTTAAAGGTTGTTACGGATTATTCTCCCTCAGATGCTGAACGGATTGCAGTGCGTATCGAGGCGCTTTTGGAAACGGTAAACGAAAGGAAACGATAACGGCGTGGCAAAAGTATATTACACTTGCCCATATGTCCCGATCGAGCTGATTATAGCCAGCGGGCATGAACCATTGCGTCCGCAATGTGCCGCCAAATCCCTGGCAGCCGAAGTCGAGACCGAGGGGCTTTGTGTCTGGGCGGCTGGATTTGTGCAGACATTGATGCAGCAAACAGATATTGATGCAGCGATTTTTACAACCGCCTGTGACCAGATGCGGAGGACCTGTGAGCTTTACGCCGAACATTCAAAATCACCGGTATTTTTACTCAATGTGCCCAAAACAGGCAGCCCGGCCGCCCAGGCTATCCTGAGCGATGAGTATCGGCGTTTTGCGGGCTTCCTTGCGAATTTGCCAGGCGCGAAATTTGCATGCAAAGCGATGTTCTTGAAGCAGGATATTCCGAATAGAGGCTGTTCGTTTTCTTCCGAGAAAGGATTAGCCCTTATCGGCGGCCCTTTGTTTGAAGATGACTTCAAGATGCTCAGCCGGCTTGTTGCCGGTTTTCGGTTAAACATTTGCTTTGATGGAACAGAATCAGTATGGCCACAGTATCGATTGCCCTTAAGTCAGACGCAGACGACTGCAGACCTCTTCGAATTGCTTGCCGATAATTATTTATCAATGCCTGCTGTCTGGAAACGGCCAGTTCCCCCTTTTTGGAACTGGCTTATTGAGCAGATCCAGCTTTCCCGGGCTTGTGGCGTCATCATCATCCAGCACCCGTTTTGCGACTACTGGCGGCCGGCAATATACGATATCAAATGTAGAATCAATACGCCTGTGGTTATGATTGAAACTGGTGAAGGCGGAAGTCTCTCCGCGGCAGCTCTTTTAAGACTCGAAGCGTTTCTGGAGCAATGTATGCCATGAATACATTATCCCCTCAACTGACGCTCAACCAGTGGAAGAACCGCTATTGCTATCTTCGTGAAAACGGCATGGTGGAGCGTTTTTATGGCGGACCCCTGCAGCGGCACTTTGACGCCGGCGATAAGCGACTGGGCCGCCTGCAATTCGATAACTCCCCGGCGGCGCTGGCCCTGTGGAATCTGATACTCACCGAAGAAGACCGTCTCCGCCTCTGGCGCCACAAGGGCGGGAAGATCATCGGTACAATGAAAGATCTCGGTACCACGCCGATTCTCGCCTATGCCTTTGACAATCTGGTCGCCTTTTACCCCGACGCCGCTTGGTGGATTCCCTGTTTTAAACAGCACCAAGACGGCCTTTTTGAACTGGCTGCCAAGAACGGTCTTGATGCGGTATTCTGTCCCGTGCGTGCTATGGTTGGGGCATTTATAAATGAGCAGCACTTTCCGATCCCTGATGCACTAATCTGTGCAGTCGGTGCTGTCTGCGATGATTTTTCTGTTGTCGCCGGAAGATTAGAAACACTTGGCCGCGATATCTTTTGGTGGGAGCTTCCTCATGCCCGAATCCCTGAAGGTGATGAACCGGCGGTTTTGATTGATGATAAGCAATCTATTCCCTGTCGGCAGGTCCAGCTGGTTCGTCAAGAACTGATTCGAATAACAGAATTCCTTGAAAAAGTCAGCGGAACTCGATTATCTCAAGTACGGTTGTCCAAAACTATTCAAAAGGTAAACTGCATTCGCCGTCTATTGGAAACGCTGCGTTCGCTTGTATTCAAAAGTCCGCAATGTCCGCTTGGGGCATTGGAGATGATGCTGACCGAAATGCTTGCGATTCATTTTTGTTCTGATCCGGACGAAACTGAAATCGTTCTGGCCGGTTTGCTTCGAGAGGTTCAAGAGCGTATTGCCTCCGGCGTAGGTGTGCTGCCGAGAAACGCC